>CAYXPG010000025.1:0-15363 GCA_964467205.1 uncultured Pirellulales bacterium
CGAAACTCACTGATAATAAATGCCGGTATTACTATGTGCAGTCCGACGTCCATTGGCCCGGCGGGCGGTTCTATTTTTGCCATCTGTACAAAAAGGGTCAGGTCCGATTCTCTGCACTGCCTTAGCATAAATTCCTTGATTGTATCGGAAGCCCGTGCTCCGGCTGTTTCAAAATTAATTTCGTTTGCGATATACGGCCGGATGGAGTTGTTGTTGAGTTTTTCAAAGGTAGAGGCCATCGTGTACAGCGTCAGAAACAACGCCAAACCAATAATTGCAATGGTGGGCGGTATAGTTTGAGTTGTCAAGGCCCTGCGAACAAAAGCCAGGACGATAACTATTCGCGTAAAGGATGTCATCATTATCAGAAGACTTGGCAGAATCGCCAGGCCGCTAAAGATGATTACAAGTTTTACCGGTGTGGACCAGTCTTTTCCTTCGGTGGCGTCGGCGGTGGCTTTATCGACAACCGTCATTAAATCAGCAATGCTTGGGACGGTGTTTGTTGCTGCCGCTGCTGATGGAGTGCCGGCCGGCTGGCCAAAAGACAAATCAGCCGTTGCTAAAACGACAAATGTCAAAAAAAGTATTCTAATAAACTTACCTGTCATCTTAAATCCAAAATTATTATCCGTTTTTGGTTGTTGATAAATCCGTTTCATACAGGGCGTCGGTTACATCAGCCAGCTTAGTGATACTCTCGGTGGTGCTGCCTATAAGGAGCTGTTTGTTGCCCGCTTTGAGCAGATGTACTGCTCTGCGCGGCCCGAGGTGCACTGTCTCGATAATGCGAATTTTTTTGCCCGGCAGGTTGGTAATTCTGGCTCCATACTTTTTTGAGATGTAAATTGCTGCGGCTCCCAGAGCGACAACAAGCAGCACAGAAAACATCATTTTGTAAAACAGTTCCCTCGTGCCGGGTTCCTCAGTGGGCATTATGGAAGAGTTGGCATCTTTGCCGAAGACGGAGTCGGAATTATTGAAAAGCGCTTTTTTCGGTTCAGCGGCAGCCGATTGAAAGGTGCATACCACCAGCACAGCGATACCCAATATGACCGCTACTCCAACTGCACCGATTTTTTTCCTCTGTTCTGCCACGCTATAAGACGCACCTGATAAACCGTTTGATTGTTTATTGTGCAAATGACGTACCGAAACTCAAAAATGAGGATAATGCGTTTTTAATGGCGTTTTTAGGGCGGAAATGATGGAAGAATCTGACACATTGTCGAAAAACTTGACACTGGACAGGCCCTAATTATTTGTGCGCAGCACTGCGATTAAGATTTGGGATTGTTCGGAAACGAAGCTGTTTTTGTCCACCCAATCGCCGCCGGGCCCTGCTCCCCATGAATAAACAGGCCAGGTGTAGTATGAGGGCAGTGTATTTTTCAAGAAGTCGGCGACTGTTTGGGCACGCCTGGCTGACAGTATCCACTGCTCTTTCCTGGACTTTTGCTCACCTGCCAAACCGAGCACGCAAAGTTTGATGGTCTTGAGGTCAGGGTCCTGTTGCAAGTCGGAAGAAAACCTGGTCAAAAACCTTTCTGCCGATTTGCTCAGTGTGGCATCACCTGCTGAAAACCTGATGTTTGTTATTTGAAAATCGGTCTTTTTAGAGACTAATTGTGAAACTATAGACTTCATAGAGTCATCCACATCCTTAAAGATTCGTCGGATGTTTTCTTCTATAGTGTCTATGTTTCTGTCCTTGTCAATCTCACCGGATTTGCCTACGTGATATTTTATTTTAACGTGGCCAAAATCAGGCTTTTGGATTCTGCCTGTAAGCATTCCGAGCCCAAATCCTCTGAATGACTCCATGAATGAATCTCTGCCTGCTCTGAACATATCCGGGTTTTGTGTGCTCGCCAGACTCAGCAGCATTACAAAGAAAGTCAGAAGCAGCGTTACCATATCCGAGAAGGTAACGATATATGCCGGGACATTAGGGCCGCTTTGCTCTGTTGTTTTTTGCCTACGAATCAATTGTAAATACTCCGTTCCAGTAAAACGATTTCAAGTATGCGCTGTGCCTGGTTATTTTCCTGTTCTGATAGGATGCCTCCGGAGCTTTTTTGGGGATGGATTTCAGCCAGAGTGCTTGTAGCAGTGATGCTGAACCACTTTTTATCGAGACCTTGTTTTGTGGTAAGATATTCCATCACCGCCCATGCCCGCTGCAGGCTGAGTTGTTTGTTGTCCTGTTCGCTGTTCCGGCCGTTTTCGCTGATGACTATTCGGCTTGGTATTTCTTTTAATAGTGCGGCCATAGGTGCCAGAGTTTTGCGTCCCTGGTAGGAAATAGCACTTCCTTTTCCCCAGAAAACTTCTTTTGATGGCTTTAAAAATACTTTTCTGTTATGGAAATCTACAGGTTCTTTATCTTCCTTTAAATATCCTTCGAGTTCTTTTGCCAAGGTGGGGTGCTCGCTGCCTTTGTCAAGTTCTTCTGTAGGTCTGACCTGCATCATCTCCAACACGGCATTTTTGCTTGGCCTTTCCTGAGAACTGGCTACCGGCAGTGCGTCGCAGAAGATTATTTTCAGTTTGGGAAAAACTTTCTCGTCGAAAGATGAAAAGCTCAAAAGAAGCACGAAGAATGTCAACAGCAGTGTCATACAATCGCTGAAAGTTACCATCCATTCGGGAGCCCCTGTCGGTTCATCACTTTCCAGTTGTTTTTTTGGGCGCCCCATTATATATTGGCCTTTACTTCTACTCGTCTGCCCTTGGAGACAAACGCATGGAGTTTTTCCCTTACTGCGGTCGGATTGTCACCTTGTGCGATAGCGCAGATACCCTCGACAATCATCTCCATAGCAGTGCTTTCTGCTTTGGAATAAATTCCCAGTTTGCCGGCTAACGGGATAAAAACGAGATTTGCGGCGAATGCCCCGTAAAAGGTGGTAAGAAGGGCTGTCGCCATTCCTATACCTATTGAGCTGGGGTCTTCTAAGTTCGCAAGCATTTGTACCAGGCCGATAAGTGTGCCAATCATACCAAAAGCAGGGGCTGCTGCTCCCATAAACTCCAGAATCTTTTTGCCGGTGAAATGGCGTTCCTGCAGGTACTGTATTTCCAGTGACATCAGGTCGCGAATCGACTCGGAATCCTGTCCGTCAACGAGCATTTGGAGGCCCTTGACGAAAAATACGTCGTTGACATTGTGTATTTCCTGCTCCAGAGCCAGGGCACCGTCGCGCCTGTTGATAGCAGTATAGTTGACCATATTTTGAATCAGCTCTGAGGGCGGTGGAATCTGGGTAACGATTGTTTTTTTGACTATCGAGAATATTCCCAAAAACTGCGGCAGTGAAAAATGTATAAGAGTAGCGCAGAGCATGCCGCCTATGGTGATGGCCAGGGACGGGAGGTTGTAAAATATTCCGGCACCGGTACCGCCGGAAAGAATGGCTCCAATAATGACTATAAAGCCGAGGATTATTCCTACTATTGTTGCAATGTCCATAGGACTAATCTTTCTCGATTACCTGTTTTAATTTCCGACACAAAACCGCTGCAAGAGTTGGCTCGGTTTCCGCTATGGCGGCTATTAATTTGGCCTTTGTTCTTTCGGTCATATAGTTGAGGATTTTGACGGCGTCATCGAAATTTCTATCGGCTCTGCCGGTTTGCATTTGACTCATATTAGTCAGTATTTTTGCGGCAGCTTCAGGGGCCATCTTGTCATAGGTAGCTGCTATTTTCGTAAGGTTGGCCTTTTCTGCCTGGGCAATTTTAACTCTGCTGTTGAGCAGCATGTCCCTCTCGCTTTTGATACCGGCGACGATGGAGGCAAGTTCAACCCGCAGCTTATTGAGGTTTTCGATGTCATTTTTTAACGAGTCCTGGGCTATTTGCAATCTCTGCTCTTGCAATTCAAGAGTCTGCAGCTTTCTGTTATACTCCTGCATTTTTTCTCTGACCTGGTAAACGAGGTCTTTGAGTTGTTTTTCGGTTATTGTTTTTCTCTGCTTTGTAAAGGCATCAGCCTCGCTGTCTGCGGCTGCTGTCGGTGCCGGCAGACTGATACCGGTTTGCTCGCCGGCGAGCAAACCCGCTACCTCAGCAGATGCCGGCGGGGGAGCCGTTGTGGGATTGGTAAACCATGCAACGGCAAATGCCCCGGCAAAACTTACCAGCCCTGCTGCTGCTATTATTATTAGTTTCTTACTCACTGTTTTGTCTCCAAATCAATTGGTTATTGTTTTATGTTTGCTCTCTGTGGCTTAATTTGCTTCGAGCAAAAGCAATGGTGGCTCCTTCGTCCAGTTCTTTCTGCTCGAGTTTTTCCTGTTCCTTTATAAACTGCATTTTTGCCTCGACTCGCAATCTTTCGAGCCCTTCTTTGAATCGCTTGGCTTTTAAAACCTCGGCTATTTTTTTTCTCTGCTGCGATTCCAGCTTGCTTACTTTATTGTTGAGCTGCTTAATCTGCTCATCGATTGTCACCGAAAATCTCAAAAGTAATTCCTGTTCGCTCAATCGGTTTTGAGGGCTTTTAACTGATATATCAGCGATTAGGTCCTCTAATATTCTCTTCTGCATCAGCAGTTGACCATGGGTCTGAGCGAGCTTTTCAGTCAACTTAAACAATTCTGTTTTTTTTGTTTGTTCCTCTATTGTTTTTACATCAAGGACACGCTGCAATCGCCATACAAATCGTTTCATTTAATTTTTGTTTTTCAAGTATTGACATTTAACAGTTCATCCCACGACCGGGTAATAGCGATTATTTGCCTTACGGTTTCTTCAAAATCAGTTCTTTCTCGAATTGTCTGAATGAGAAAGTTATTTATTTTGTCAATCAAAGCTACTGCTCCGTCAATACGCCGATTGCTGCCGGGTGAGAAGGCGCCGATGTTTATTA
Organism: uncultured Pirellulales bacterium; assembly: GCA_964467205.1. GTDB lineage: Bacteria > Planctomycetota > Phycisphaerae > Sedimentisphaerales > Anaerobacaceae > CAYXPG01. The sequence continues at coordinate 4,874 of CAYXPG010000025.1, forward strand.
AATCTTCGGCATCAACGTAGGTGGCATATATTTCCTTGAGCTTCTGTGCGGCCAACTTGTGCTCTTTGCTAATCACCACGGACATCAATCGGCTGATGCTTGCCAAGATGTCCACTGCAGGATAATGTGCCCTGTCAGCCAGTTTTCTTGAGAGGACGATGTGCCCGTCGAGCAGGCTTTTGGCGCTGTCAGCCACAGGGTCGCTCAAATCGTCGTTTTCAACAAGAACTGTTATAATACCTGTTATGCTGCCATTTTCAGAGCATCCCAATCGTTCTATGAGTCTGGGCATCAGTGAAAAAACACTTGGGCAGTAGCCTTTTGTTGCCGGTGGTTCGCCGGCGGCAAGACCTATTTCGCGCTGGGCCTGGGCAAAGCGCGTAAGTGAGTCCATCATAAACAGGACTTTTCTACCTTTGTCCCTGAAGTATTCGGCGATTGTAACGGCTACAAATGCCGCCTTTACCCGCTGAATCGGAGGCGAATCTGATGCTGCAACGACGACGACACTTCGGGCCAGCCCTTCTTCGCAGAGGTCTTCTTCGAGGAACTCTCGGACTTCCCGGCCTCGCTCGCCTATCAACGCAACAACATTAACATCCGCATCACTCGAATTTGCAATATCACCCATTAGGACACTCTTGCCGACCCCACTGCCTGAAAAAATACCTACTCGCTGTCCCTGGCCGCAGGTCAACAGCCCATCTATTGACCGAATGCCTAAAGCCAGAGGCCTGGTAATTTTTTCCCGGCTCAAAGCCGGCGGGCTGCTTGTGTCCAGCGCCCTCTTGTCCGTTCCTGCCAACGGGCCTTTATTGTCGATGGGCTCTCCCAGTCCGTTAACTACTCTGCCCAAAATATTATCACTTAGTGCAATATGGCGTGGAGTAGCGCGGGCCATTACCACATCGCCCGGTGATATACCGCCAATATTTTCCAGCGGCAGCAGAATACGATGAGTGTTGCGGAAGCCCACAACTTCAGCCACCACTCGTCGGCCGTCACGAATATGGATGGTGCAAAGTTCACCTAAACCCACCGCAGGGCCGTTGGATTCGACCGCCAGACCAGAAACTCGCACGACGCGGCCCTGGCAATCCAATAAATTCACCTTGTGCAGCGCCGAGTGAAATTGCTCAAAATCAATTGCTCCGGCCGGCTGCTCGGTTGGTTTTTCATTTTGCCGTTCCAGAGTTTTGCCGTCTGCTTGTTTCACTTCTGTTTCACTTACAGCCATAAGTTATTCTGCCTTTTTTAGCGCTTCAGAAATTTGTTCAAGGTGCTTGTCAATGAGCGATTCGATAATTCCTTTTGGGCTCTCCAGGACGCACTGTGCCCTGCCGACATTTGCATCGGCAACAAGCTTGACACCGGCCAGGCCGCCGGAGTCATCTTCCTGCTGCAGCTTCTGGCATTGAGCAAGGTCGGCGGGGTTCAAATGCAAGACCAAATCCTGATGGGCTGGAGCATTTTTGAGTGTTTCTTTGATAATTGGCTCGATTTCGTAATCCCCTTTTTCAACTTTTTGCATCAGTATCTTTCCGGCGATTTCCACCGCGAGTCTGGCGATTTCTTCTCTGTGTTCGGTAAAAGCTTTATCATAAAACTGATTGAGCTTGTTAACAATCTGTTGCACCGCCTGACAGGCCTGGGCAAGTGCGGTTTTCTCGGTCTCAAGCTGCCGGCTCAGAATTTGTTCGGTTTCTGCAGAGGAGATGCCGTTTTGCATTTGCGGCTGCCCTGCGTTCGTCGGCGAACCAACTAAACCGGGGGCGGATAATTCGGCGCCGATTTTGCCGGGATGAACACCCAAAATTTTCGCCGACGTAATCGGCCTGTCAATATTGATTGTAAGGGGCTCAGGCATCTTACTATTCTTCTATAAATGTCAGTTCACCTGCCGCATTCTTTTCACACAGGGCCTGGACAATCGCTTCTCTGGCCTGGTTAATATCTTCTTTACCTGGAGAGGACATAAGTGATATTTCCTCGTCTAAAACAGCAGCAGTCCGTTCGGAGATGTTGGACTTGATTTTTTTGATGGTCGCTTCGTCTGCGCCGGCCAGTGCCAGTGCCAATCTTTTTACATCGACTCGGTGCAGCACTTTCTGCAGCGACCGGTTGGTCAGTTGCGTAATGTCCTCCCAGACTATCATCAAACTGTTTACCATATTAGCGGCCTGCTCGTCTTTTTCCTGTATCGCACTGAACAGACCGTCCCGAAGCTCTTTACCGAGGTTTCGTAAAATTACAGCTACTTTCCGCAGTGATTGTTTAGGTCGGGTTTGTATAGTTCCAGGTACGCTGCTTGCACTTGCAACGGCCTCAATCCGTTTACAGACCCTCTGGGTTATTCGTTCCTTGGCTTCGGGGGTTATTGATTCGGAGCCGGCCATTCTGCTTATGGCGCTGAGCCGGACCCCTTCGCCAAGAAGGCCAATGACCTCCGAGCTTTTCCTGGCAGGCAGTTGTGATAAAACTATCGCAACTACCTGGGGATGTTCGTTTCCCAGAACTGATGCTATTGTATGTGAGTCGGTGGAACGAACGTTTATGAAGGGGTCGCGCTTTTGCAGTAAATCCTCTATCTGATTCTGAATATTTTGTGCTTTCTCCCGACCTACCGTGTTTTCCAGCATCTCTTTGAGGAAAGTCTTAAGATGAAAGTCTGAGTCGGTTTGCAGCGAGTTACAGAACTGGCGCACAAGCTCGAGACCCTGCTTGCTGTTGTGTTGGCCGGCTGCGTCCAGATAGGCAACTTCCAGCGCCAGCTCCTGAACCGCTTTGGGGTCAAGCCCTTTGACCATCTCAGCGGCTGTTGCAGCATCGAGACTCATTAACAACATTGCAGCTTTTTGCTTACCCGCTAACACCATTTTTACATCCCAAACTTAGTATTTCGAAATTCGCATTATGCAATACTTGTCACGCTTTATATATCTGTCAGGTCTTTTCTTCGAGCCAACTGGAGAACAACTGCTTGACCTGGTCTGGATTACTCTGCAGGGCACTGGTTATCTGTTTGCGCAGCACGAGCGGCTCGGAGCTATCCGCTGATTCGCCGATAAGACCCCCAGCTGCTGCGCCTCCGGGCAGCCCTCCTGCCGCAAGTGCGGAAGTCGTCTTTGTCTTTGCGCCGCTGAATATCTTTAGAACAAGAAGTGCGCAAAGAGCCATAATCCCTAAAGACGCATTACGGGCGATTGCGACAATATTAAGCCCGCCGGACGGCTCTTCGGCGAGAAGTGATTCGTCCGGACGGCGAAACTTAATGGGAACCACTTTGATGGAGGCGGTATCCTTCAGACCGAGCGCATTTTTAATAATATCTTCCACATCTGACTGTTGCATTATCATTGCAGTTGGATCATCGGCTTCATTGGCGTCATCCGGCCATAAATCCACAAAAGCTGCCACCGAGAGGGATTTAATTTCGCCCGGCAAATCGGCTTTTTGTTTAACTGTTTTACCGACCATATATTCTGTAAGGATTGTTTCATCTTTCTTTACACCGCCCGGTATAACCGGTTCGCCTTGTGCACCTGCTGTGCTGGCTTCGGTTTCCGAACCACTTTTGATTTCCTCTTTTGTAGTTACTTTCGCAGTTGGGTCATAGGTTTCTGTAACGGTATTAATGCTGTTCATATCGATGACGGCACTGACCTTTACCGTGGCCCGGCCGGGTCCTAAAACAGTAGTGAGCATTTCTTCGACTTTGTTCTCTAAATTACGCTCCACTCTTTCCCTGTAGTCGGCGACGGTGCCGGCGCCGTGGTCCATAGTTTGGTCTGACTTGCTGGTCAGAAGCCGACCCTGGCTGTCAATGATGGTTACATTTTCTGACTTAAGTCCCTCGACACTGCCGGCTACCAGGTGTGTGATTGCCGCTATATTCTGGCCGTTTAATCGGTGGCCCGGGCTTAATCGAAGAGCCACAGAAGCCGTAACACCTCCCGTTTGAGAACTAAACAACCTCTGTTTGGCGCTTACTATGTGTATTCTTGCATGAGCTACCCCTTCTATCATCTGGATACTCTTGGCAAGCTCATCCTCTAATGCCCGCTTGAGGTTGACGTTTTGAACGAAGGGGCTTGTGCCGATTTTAGCATCGTCAAATATCTTGTAACCTCCCTGCGCATCTGCAGGAAGTCCGTCTTTTGCCATATCCAGTCGAAGCTGATAGACTTTCTCCTTCGGGACAAGGATGGTGGTTCCGCCGTTCCGCAATTCGTAAGCGATGTTCTTTTCACTGATTTTCTCAGTGATTTTGGATGCTTCTTCAGGGTTGAGGTCCTGATAAAGCAGTCTCATATCCGGTCTGCTGGCCCATCGGATAAGCAGCGCAGCAATAATGACAAATGTCAGCAGAATGGTTATTAACAACGTCCGCTGCACAAGGCTAACATTTTGCCAAATCGCCTTTATCTTTTCCAAAAAGTTCATTAAGCCCCTTGGTATTTACTTAATCGCTATTCATCGATTATTCTTAGTGCCTTTTAATAATCAATAATCATTTACAATTGCATGTTCATAGTTTGTTTGTAGGCCTCGATTAATTTATTTCTGACACCGACAAGCAGTTTGAAACTCATATCAGCTTTTGCCACTGCGGCGACAACCGATGTAATATCCTCGTTTTTTCCGCTCAACAAATCCTTTATGGACACATCTGATGACTGTTGCAGCTCATCGACTTTGGAAATGTATTTTTCGACGGCCTTTACTGTGTCGGCGAAGTCCGATTTCCGGCCCACGTCATCGTTTGGTTTCGCCGTCAGATTATTGATATTGCCGGGTAACGAGCTTACATTTGGATTAAAGTTAATCATTGTGTTATTCCTCTTTTATCGAAGTAATTCAAGTGTGGTTTCCACCATTTGCTGATAACGTTTAAGACTTGCTGCGTTGGCCTGATACGTGCGTGTTGCAATAGTCAGATTAATCAGTTCTCTCGGCAGCTTTACATTTGGCATCAGGATATAGCCGTCTTCGTCGGCATACGGGTTGCCGGGGTCTGAAATCTTCTGAAAAGCGCTCATATCTTTTACTATTTTATCCAGAGTAACACCGCTGATGTCGTCGTCTGTTTTGAAAATCGCCTCGAGTCTGCGGTAAGGTTGACCATTGCCGGCGTTGGTTGTGCGAGCATTGGCGACATTAGAGTGTATCACTTCTATATTTTTGCTCTGTGCCCTCATACCCGATATTGCTATGTCTATGGGGCCGAATGTATTATTGATTTCCATCAGTTTTGCCGCCTTTTCAAATCTTCATAGCGTTTGGCTTTGTGTTATTTGCTATCGACTGTCGTTTGTTCATTTAATGTTTATCGCAAGCTCCATTTGGGTGTACTTTTTATTGAGCAGTCGAACATATGCCTTGTGGCGAAGAGTATTTTTGACCATCTCGCCGACCTCGGTCTCTAAGTTGACGTCATTTCCGTTTGAGTTGACCGGCGTTGTGTTGGGCTGATAAACCTTTGGCTCAATCTGACTTAGCTCAGCCTCTCCGGAGGAATCCATCGCCTTGGCAAGCAGTTCTTTGAACTCGATATCAATCCTGCGGTATTCCGGCGTCTCAAGATTGGCGATGTTATTGGCAATCGCCTTCTGGCGAAGGTTTTCAGCCCTTATGCCGGCCTCAAGAAAATCCATTATACTGCTTATTTTAGACATCTTAGCTCTCTGCTATCAGCGTATAAACTTTGTCCACAAGGCAAAAAAGAGCAATAAACGTGCCAGCTATACGACGCCGGCGTTTTTTCCCCCTTTAATGGCTGCTTTTGCAGAAAAAAAACGTAAAAACCTATTAATCTTGAAAATTCAGAATGCCGGTGATGCCGATGGCGTCAGGATTCTATACAAGCGGGCAGGTTTTTTTACACCCGAACAAGACTGGGTGGCGTAGTTGTGTCAGCTTTTACATTGACAGATATTGGCAATCGGGAAAGCTTGTTTGGTCTGTTTTAACCGGCAAATCTTTCCTTTTGTTAGGAGTATTTCTCCGCAACCATAGCCAAAAACCGTTTGTTTGCAATCGGTGGCAGGCTTTATGTCTCTGTAAGCTGCTTGTTGACAAGCACTTATGCGTTTTCGATGTTTTGAGCCCGCATACTGGCATAGCAATTGCTTTTATTGATATGATTACAGGGATTGTTTTATGAATATCAACTTAATGATAGATAATATGCTTTTGCCCAATGCAGGTGTTGGTTTGTCCCGGACAGCAATTACGCCACAACAAAGTGCCGACCAATTTAACCCTGCATCGGTAGATAATCCGCCTTTCGATGATATTCCTCAAATAATAACGGCCGATAATAACCCGGTTACAATTCCAGCAGAACCATCAGGCGAGGAGACACAGCAGTTTCAGCAAGTGCTCGGCAAAAAGGTATCGCCCGAAGCGCCCCGGAAACTTCAGGAGAACAAAAAATCGTGTATAAGTAATAAAGCCCCGATGCCCGGGGCGTTTTCTACGAATAATATTGAGCATCCCCTGTTAGCGCAAATAGCGCAACAATCAGCAATTTCAGACATGATGCCGGACAATGTACCTGCTGCACAAGAAATCCCCAAGCCAACAGTCGGTCAACAACTTGCAAGGACGCTTGTCGAGTCAAATACTGCTCAGTTGCCTTATGTTGCCGGCCAGGCTGTGAAAACCATTAACAACAACTCCATTCTGACAACTCAACAGATGAAACCGGGGCTCGAAACCGTCTCACCAGGCGCTTCAAGCGGAGAATTTACCGCCAATATTCAATCCCTTAATGCCGCTGGTTTGCCTGAAAATGCACAAAAAACATCAAATGGAACAATAATTACAGCAACAAATCCTGCCGATGGTGAAAATGGCGGTGAATCAACGCCCGAAATGCTCACCGGTAATGGCAAAGCCATTGATGGCGAACTAACGCCCGAAATGCTCACCGGTAATGACAAAACCATTGATGGGCAGGAGCCGGTTGCAAATGACAGTCCAAATGCCACCGCCCAGGCTGATGTTCTCTCATTGCAAAGTGAAAAACCAATGCCCGAGGCAAACGGCGATAGCAAAGCAGCTGTTCCTGGCGAAAATATAATAATGACGGGCAAAACCATAATCTCCGATGGTCAGCAAACTTCTGTATCGCCACAGGATATAAATATCAATGCCCAACTCCAGACAAACAGCGCAGCGGTGAATCCCCAATTGGCCAATAATGATACATTGACAACCAGTAATACCAATACCGGCCTGAATGACCAAATTATATCGGAATTATCAGATGGAAGCACTAAGGACTCTCAGTCCACCGGCGACAACTCTACGGGCCAGTTTGTTCTCAAGGACTTAAACCCGGAGCAGGTTACGGTTACGAGTGGTCAGACGAAAGATAATAACATTGTTGATTCAAATTTTGAGCAGGTTATTTCGGTAAATAATGTCCAGGGCGATATTGCAGAACAGACCTCGGCCACGACTGCAAACCAGAGGACTGACGGCAATGCCGATATGACCACAGATATCGGCGAACAGATTCAGTCGGCTGTTTTACAGGATTCTTCACGCCAGGGCGAAAAACAAATCACTATTCGCCTCAATCCGCCTGAGCTTGGAAAGGTTTATATAAAATTCGAGCAGCAGAACGAACAAATCATCGGCCTGCTGGAAGTTGAGAAACTGCAAACCAGGATAGAACTGCAGCAGCTACTGCCGCAGATAGTAAGAAACCTTAATGATTCAGGCATTACGGTCAAAAAGCTCGAAGTTACCCTGACTAATGAACAGGAGCAACAGGCATACAAGGACCAATCATTAGCATCCGGACAGGATGGCTGGTCCGGACAGCAGGATTCGGAAAATCCCGGCAATCAGAGCAGTAGCGAGGAATATTATGAGTGGCTGACAAGTACCCTTGAGGACAGCTACACAGGATTTGCTCAGCCCCAGGAAATGCTTGTTACCAACAACTCAATAAATATGCTCGTTTAACAAAGTCAGATGCAATTTTTTGATTATATTCACAGGGAATACAACTATGGAACAAGCTTTATTGGAGTCTCATTATTTAGGCGAGGTAAAGGAGCAATACGAGAATTATCCTTATCCGCCCCGCAACCCGGAAGATGAAAAAAAGCGACTCATTTATACATCTGTAGACCCATTAGCCAAAATAAATCATTATTGTTTTAGAGGAAAACGGCATTTTGATAATTCATTTCGGGCTCTTGTTGCAGGTGCAGGCACAGGAGACGCTGTTATCTATTTGGCTGAACAGCTAAGAGATGCCGATGCTCAAATTGTTTACCTCGACATAAGCACAACTTCGATGGAAATTGCAAAAAGAAGGGCACAAATAAGAGAGCTTGACAATATTGAATGGGTACACGGTTCTTTGTTGGATATTCCACAAATTAAGATTGGTGAATTTGATTACATTAGTTGCACGGGAGTACTGCATCATTTGGAAAATCCAATCGAAGGCCTGAACGTATTAAAAAGCGCGCTGAAACAAGATGGCGCTGTGGGCATTATGGTTTATGGCAGATACGGAAGGACCGGCATCTATCAAATCCAGGAACTGATGAAAATGATTAATGTTGAACAAGACAATATGCAGCAAAAGGTGGAAAATACCAGGACGGTTCTGGGCTGTTTGCCGAAAACAAATTGGTTCAAAAAATCAGAACAACTGTTCTCAGACATAAATGATGGTGATATTGTTATTTTTGATTATTTCTTACATTCTCAGGACAGAGCTTTCACAGTGCCCCAATTATACGACTGGTTAAACGACTGTGGACTCAATTTATTAGAGTTTGCAGAGTTCAAGGCATCGTATAGACCGGAAATGTTTATAAAAGACAATGATTTGTTGCAAAATATTAAAACATTGCCAATTGATAAGCAGCAAGCCATTGCGGAATTGATAGTCGGCGCGCTTACAAAACACACCTTTTATGCTTCCGGCCAGATAAATACGGTCGTCGACCCGAATGACCCGGACATTATACCTTTCTTTTGTGACCCAATATCAGCCGAAAAACTCTTCAATATTGCAAGAAACAAGCCGACCGGAGCAACTATGGAAATAACGCAGCCGAATGTAGGAACTGTTACAATCGCTCTTGGAAAATACACAAAGTATTTATTCAAATATCTCAATGGCTATACAACTTTAAAGAAGTGTTTTAAGTTGATTCAAAAAGAGAAGGAATTCAGGGAAAATAAACCTGCCGATGGCGAGTTATTCAGTGATTTCATAAGAATCTTCAATGTATTAAATCTTCTGGACTTTATGCTGTTACGGCATCAGTCTGTTCGAGCCTATAAGACGCTTGAGCAGATGCAGAAGCCGATTGCGGGCAAATATAGAGCCTGAGAGGGGCCGGCCGGTGCGAAAGGAACCTGCTGCATTCAGTGTCGGCAGAGCAAGATGAATCAAGGCATTTGTTACCAGGCTTCAACTAATGTTGGAACACTTTCTGCTCCCGGTCTTTTTACGTTAAATATTAATTTGTCAGGGTTCGAATAAATCAACAGGGCGTGGTGTCTTAATATGTTAAGATTTTCAGAAAAACATGTGGAAATCATCAGGCGATAAAATAGAATCGCAAGAATAGTCAATACCAAGAGGCATGTCCCAACATGTTGCTCCAGGTAACGCCTCTAACGTATCGCACCTGAGCGTATCGTTGAAGTGCTAATTGATTGTCAAAAAGAAACAGAATTGAGATGGATGAAAGAAGCACAAAGATCAAAGATGTTTATGTCCCATTGATCTGCATTGGTCTAGCGTTTGTCATCATGATGATTGATGTTATCTTTCTCAGTAAAAAGGCTTACGATAGTCCGCTCCAAGGGATGTTGCTTATTGTTGTTGGCAAGACAGTCATGTATACAGTCGTTATGATATGTTTGCTGGCATTATGCAGTTGGTGCGGATATTCATTTGACCCGTTTTTAGTATCATTGCTGCAATTAGTAGCGGTTGCCTTGTTAGCTGGAGCGGTAGGTGATACCCTCGTTACCCTCATTGGCGGGGTTGCATCTTACCTTAACATCGTTATTTTTCTAGGACTGATGGGTTATTTTTTTAGTGATGACGCGATTAATGCACTTATTGCTATATTTCTTGTCTATGCTGGACATTCAGTTGTAACCTTTCTGTTACTGCCCACAGTAAAGTCCTTCTTTACATAAGCCCAGTTTCATGCACTTAGTAAAAACCGTAAAACGAATCTGATAAGTGACATATAGCGTGAGTTAGATCTATAAGCTGGCGTTTACCTTCAACATCTATCCATCGTTAGTGAGGAGTGAGCTAAAGTGAGCTAAAGTTGGATTCTCGATGTTCATGATTGGTAATTCCCCTAAGGGGTTTCCGCTTCGCTCCAAGATGATTGACGATTTGCTATTTACGATTGGGGTTGAGATTGCCCCGGCCTTTGCAGGCCTCATAACTTTGACAAATAGGTTAGCCTTGAAATTTTAATGCTGCTTTA
>CAYXPG010000026.1:0-2827 GCA_964467205.1 uncultured Pirellulales bacterium
CAATGGACGTCGGACTGCACATAGTAATACCGGCATTTATTATCAGTGAGTTTCGAACAGCATTTGAGATAGGTTGTCTTTTATTTATACCATTTCTGGTAATAGATATGGTCGTTGCAAGTGTCCTGCTAAGTGCCGGTATGATGATGCTGCCGCCCGTGATGATTTCACTGCCTTTTAAGCTGATACTATTCATCGTCGTCGACGGGTGGGGGCTGCTGGCCAAAAGTCTTGCTATGGGTTTCAAATAAGGTGATTATCTTTTTGCAGGAATTGAGCTAATGGACAGTACTTTCGCTCTTTATCTCGGTCGAAACGCATTCGAAACGATTCTGATTATCTCGGCCCCTATCCTGCTGACCTGTATGGCGGTCGGTGTAGTGGTAACTCTGCTCCAGGCAGTTACTTCCATACGCGATATGACATTAACAATAGTGCCCAAGCTTATGGCTGTGGGCGCCGTTATAATACTTTCCAGCGGTTGGATGCTTCAGGTAATGCTCCGTTTTACAAATGAAATTTTCAGCCATATCCAGAACATTGGGCACTGATTTATGGAACTTATGGTCGAAAAACTGCTTGGCTTTGTACTGGTAGTAACAAGAATATCAGCTTTTTTTTTAGTGATTCCCGTTTTCGGCTGGAAAATCATCCCGGTTAGAATCAAAGTCGCAACAACTTTGCTGCTGGCTGTTTTTTTCACAATGATAACCCCTTTGGCTGTCAGGCCGGGCAGTATTTGTGTAACGGAAGCGATATTGTTGATAGCCAATGAAGCCACTTATGGTTTAGCCCTCGCAGTTACTGTTACCCTTGTATTTTCCGCAGTCAAACTCTCAGGCCGGATTATCGAACGACAAATGGGTATGGCTATGGCACAGGTTCTGGACCCGCTGACCGGTGAAAGAACACAGCCGCTGGGAATGCTGCTCGAAATGATATTTATAATCCTTTTTCTAAGTGCCAATGGCCATCATTTGTTTTTGCTGATTATTTCCAAAGGTTACGAAACATTTCCAGCAGGAACCATCCCGACAATCCCCGTATTGGCCGGCGGGGTAATTGAAGCAGGCTCAGTAATGTTAATGGCCAGCCTGAGACTCGCCGCTCCGATACTGGCCGCTTTTCTGGCGCTGATGGTCGTGCTGGCCGTGCTGGCACGAATCGTTCCGGAAATGAATATCCTCTTTATCAGCCTGCCGCTGCGCGTTGGGATGGGATTATTAATGATAACCGTTTTTTTGCCGCTTATTAACGCATTCGTGGCTGAATTTGCCGACTGGATGGGCAAATTGCTGCCCTTGTAAACTAAAAACTGAAAGTCAAAAACTTAAAACCACAATTTAAAGCTTAAAACATTAAAACCAAAACCTGAAAGCTAAAAGCGAAAACGAGCCCGGCTAAAGTCGGACAAATCTTTTTAATCTTACATTAAGGTTTTAGATTTTTCGTTTTACGTTTTCCACTTTCCTGACAGGTACAAAATATGCCAGAGAAACCGGTTGCTGAAAAAACTGAACAGCCGACCCCAAGGAAGCTCAGAAGAGCCAGAGAAAAAGGACAGGTCCCGCAAAGCCAGGAACTGCCCTCGGCAGTCTCAATTATAGTACTCGTATTGATACTCGCTCTAATGGCGCCGACGCTTATGAACTGGCTGAATACACAAATGAAACAGGGCATGTCGTGTGAATTGGGCATCTTTGCCGACAACAAAACATTTATAAATTTCATCAATGCAAAAATTGTCAACTTTATGCTCATTCTCTCCCCTGTTTTCGCAGCACTTTTTGCCGGTTCGGTAATGGCTTGTATCGCTGTCGGCGGTCTGAACTTCGCACCGCAGGCAATAAAACTCAAACTCAATGCAATAAATCCCGTGGAAGGGTTCCAAAAGCTCATAAACGCCCGCTCAGTGGTACGCCTTTGTATATCTATTGCAAAATTACTTTTCGTTTCAATCATCGTCTGGATGTATATTAGCAGCAAACTCGACGCCCTCGCAGCCCTTCGATGGGCATGGTCGGCGAAAATAATGACATTTACCGCAAAAATAATATTCGGCCTGTGCATACGGATTTGCATCGCACTGCTGGTCATAGCTGCTATAGATGTCTTCTACCAAAAATGGAAATACATACAGGATTTGAAGATGACACGACAGGAATTAAAAGAAGACCGCAAAGACACATACGGCTCACCGCTGGTTAAAAGTCGAATCCGAAGAGTCCAGATAGAGATGGCCAGAAAGCGTATGCTCCAGGAAGTCCCAAAAGCCAACGTGGTACTTGTGAACCCGACACATGTAGCCGTTGCGCTGCGTTACGAAACCGGCACGATGGATTCACCCATCGTTGTCGCCAAAGGCGCAGAGCTCCTGGCAGAAAAAATAAGAGAAATCGCACGCGCCTATGGTGTGCCTATTATAAGAAGGCCGGAATTGGCCAGAACAATATACTCTACAGTGGATGTCAACTCTCCCATACCACAAAGCTTATACGTCGCAGTAGCAGAAGTGCTGGCTCTGATTTATCGACTGCGGCATAGAAGATAAAATAAGAAAAACGTTCAAAAAATCAACCCCGGATTCGTCGGACTTGCCGATTCTATATTTACGTCCCCCCCATTATGCTCGTCATCAGCATGTTCACCGTGCTGTATTGTTGCTGCAATAATGTTAAAGTTTTCTCCAGACGGGCAAATTTTGCGATAAGTCTTGCCTCTACCTTTTCGAGGCGGGATTCCTCTCTCTCAATTGTAGATTCCATTTGCTTTATCTTGTCGTCAAGAACTTCATCACTGATATCCAGACGCCCGTTTGCTTCCAGTA
>CAYXPG010000026.1:2927-15354 GCA_964467205.1 uncultured Pirellulales bacterium
CCGGCCCAGGTCTCCGCATCACGCCAGGTTGACTCCGAGGTAAGTTTGATTTTGGCGCTAACGACTTGATTATTTTCCACTTCCACCTCAACATCATAAACACCGGCGGTCGTATATTTGTCGCTGGCAGCATAAAAATCGATGGTATCACTATCACTGTTGCCGGATTTGGTGGCTCCAAGCAATTCAAGAACACCGGTAAAATCTTCAGCAATTGCGTCATTGAAATCATTTGTATCCAGCACCATCTGTCCCTGACCGTTAAAAGAAAGACCTATGTCACTGACTTGAACGAAACTGTCTATCGTCTCGTCAAAACCGTCAATTATGCCAATAAACGAATCGCGGGCCTGAGACTCCATAAGTGAAACAGCAATATCTCTGCTCAATATGCCCATTTTTTTCGTCTCGGCATTGTACTCGGTGCTTTCCTCTAAAAAAGTTACTAAGCCGTTATAGGCATTAATCATACCCTGGACTTTGCCGAGAACCGCAGAGGTGTTTCTGCTGAGAGTTATTTCAACCGATTCATCCGCTTCGGTAACATCGTGAAGTTTCAGTGTTACCCCTGTCAGTGCGTCGCTGATGCTGTTGCTGTTTCTGCTTATCCAGCCATCATTGCCTTTTGTCGTCTCTGCAATCTCGGTTGTAGTCGGGCCTGTCAGATTGCCGGCATCAATCGAAATCATACTGACATCACCGGCAGCAACTACAAATTGAAATGTCGTATTACCCTCTACATCTAAGGCGGTACCACCCACCGTTACGCCTCCAACGGCAGTAATGCTGTCCAATGCGTTAAGCTTAGTTTGAATTATGGTGGTGCTGTCACCAGAATTAATGGAATCGGTTGTTTCACCGCCAAAGGTCAAAGTGAAAGTGCCACTTGTCGCCACTGAATCAAGAGCCAGCGTTTGCAGCTCGGCAGCCGTGTCTGAGGGATACCCATCTATTTTAATATTCGAACTCTGAGCGTCCTGAGTTTCGATAAAATCGCCCGGTGCCAAATTCGGAATATCTGCCGTTGTGCTGCCACCCTCTTTTGAAAACGCCATTGTAGGCAAAGTTAAAGTAGCTGGTTTGCCGTTGGCATTGTACGTCAAATCAATCGAAATCTCGCTCGCACCGGAGTAAAGGTCAGTCAGAACAATCTTGCCGTCCTCAAAAGTTGCTTTGCCAATCCCGTCGAATGCCTCGTTAATTCTCAGAATAAGGTGCTCAATAGTTGTGTTTTCGGTAAGACTTAAATCTACCTGAGCTATCGCAGTACCGTGACGGTTTGTGCCGGTTATTTCAATAACTTCACCGCCTTGAAGAGCTTCTTCTCCAAATTGGTCAAGCTCTATAATTTTGGTAGTCAAAGCGGCATTTTGGTCGTCAACAGTAAGCGCCGAGCCAGCCTGCCATACCTCAGTGCTGCTCGAATTGATGGAGATTTGGCAATCCTCGCCGGTCTCCTGGCCGCTCAGCATTAAATGATATTTGCCGCCCTGGTACAGCAAACTCGCAGTAACGCCGGGATTGTCCGGCGAATTGTTTATCAGGTTGACCATATCTTCAAGTGTGGTCTCATTCCTCACAGTATTTATGACACATTCCTTATTGTTATACGAAAAAATAAAAACGCCGTTATCCGCCTCGTCCGTCCACACATAATCTGTCTCAAAATCAAAACTGGAATTGTTGTGTATCCACGTGTCGGCTGTCGCCAACTGATTGATTTCGATTGAATGTGAGCCGGGATTGGCATCCGACGATGCACCGACAGTTAGTATATCGGTATCACTCGAACTTGTGTTGTAAGTCTCTAAATCGTCGGAATCGGAAAGACTGCCCACCGCCGTGTCCAGCGCCCTTACTTTGGCCCGCAGTTCGTCAAGTGCCGTTGCTTGCTTCTCATAGTCAAGCTTTTTAACCTGATATGTTGCAAGTCTTCGGCTGTTAACTATCATCAGTTGTTTAACAAGTGCAGCCGTATCAATACCGCTCATCAAGCCTGGAAGTCTTAAATCGGCCATAACCTGACTCCTAATCCGTGCTCCTCTTACGTCCCGTCCCTGAACAACTTACCTTATTTTCTATAGCCCTTACTTTTATTGTCGGCAGGAATACTATGAACCTAAAGTCTCAGATTTATTTACTCAAAGCTCCTTCACCACTCCGGTCAAATTCATAACGCCTAACTTCATCGAGAACACCGCCGAACGTGTGAAATGCCGATATTATTGGGCCTTTTCTTTATAAAAATATGCCGGTGCAAAACAAAATTTCCGCACTGCATCCGGTGAAATCATCTCAATCAGCCGCCTTTACCACGATACGCTTTGATAGTTTTTCGCCCGCTCCTGACACGCCTTAACTGTTTGCCAAGTTTATCTTTATGCGCCGCAATCATAAGTGTCAGTTCCCTGTATAACTTTGCTAAACGCTCACGATTTGCGTTAAATTTATCCTGCTCAAATGCCTCGGGGTTCCCCAAATGCGAACTATCGCGTTTTGGGGTCCCCTTTGCTATGGTGATTTCTTCTATGATTGAGTTGGCTCGCTGGGCTAACGCTTCAACGCTGCGGTAATCGCTTTTGCGGACCAGTTCTATCTGTCTTCTCAACAGCCCCTCCAGCTCCTCCATTTGCGATGACAATCGCGGCACATCTTTGCCGCCAAAGCTTGTGGCACTGCGCGTATTCATCAAACCCTGACTCCACGCTGCTTTATCTGAGTTAAATTATGTTCAACTTCTTCCAGAAAATCAGCCGCATCCTTATGACCGCTGTCCAGAGCCAAAATGTCCAAAAGAACTTTTCTGGATTCTTCAAACCTGCCGTCTTTCACATACAGCGCCGCCAGCGAAAACATAACTGAAGTATCATCCGGGTGCATATCCAAATACAACTCAAGATAGTGAGTTACTTTTGCAAATGAGCCCATCTGACAGGACGTTTGGAACAGACCCAAAAGAGCTGCCAGGTTATCGGTGTCCAGTTCCAGACATTTTAAATACATCTCAAAACCCTCTTTGTAATCATCTCTTGCCTGTGCGACCATAGCCAGACCCCCATAAGCACCGGCACAATTAACGTCCAGCCGGCGGGCAACCCTAAAAGCCGTCTCTGCCTCATCAAGAAGCCCTTTCTCAAAAGCAGCCGCACCAATCCCAACATACGGACCGGGCTCATCGGGACCTAAAACCGCTGCTTCTTCATAGCAGCGCAGAGCCTGTGCAAAATCACCAACAGACCTGTAACAATCACCAAGTTCACATAAAAGCTCATAATGTTGTCCCTGGTTACGCTCTTCAACACTATTTTCCTTCGTTACGTCCATCGAAGTTCTTTTCCTTTCCTAAAGATAAATGCAACACAGCTAACAAAAACACGCAAATTCCGTGCCGGTAATCAAAATGCCACCTGGCAGACAAAAATCAATGGTTTCGACGGCACAAACACAAAATGTGTATAAATATCAGGCATATCAACCATTCAAAAACCTCTTTTTCTCTTCCCAACCCCCGGCCATACTTTATCGTACTGACCCTTGAATTTAAGCCTTATCGACTATCTAATGAAATCCAGCAGGGACATAGACATAATTTTACCTGCAACAGCCAGAGACATCTGGTAAAGAACCTCACGCCGCGAAAGGTCTATAGCAACCTGCGCAATGTCTGCCTCCTCCAAACGAGTCGTTTCTTCCTCCGTGCTAAAACTTATGTCCTCTAAATTCTGTCTGAGATTATCCAGAAATCCGATTTTTGACCCTATGGAAACTTCAGCTCGTACCAGAAGAGCGATTATTTCATCCAATGCCTCCAATGAATTATCTCGTAGCACAGCCAACTGGTCCTCGGAAAGTCCTTGTGCATTCTCAAATATGTCCCGGATGGTAATTAGTGTGTTGAATACATCATGTGTTCCGGCTACACTGACCAGTTCGACTCCCGTAGTGGTTATTCCGGTGGTGTTCACATACAAGACCTTGCCTGTATCGACATTGGTCACCATCGTATTAGCAGAACCCGGCGGAACGGTTACATCAACAAAGCTCGTCGGGTCGTCATCAATCGACAATCTGTAATCAGTACCAGGGCCTCCAGGTTGCGTTATCTCAAGCCGGGTATAACCCCTGATACTCGATGTCCCCGAGCCGGCGGCGGCGCCGGTATTACCAATAAGAACAGGGTCGCTGCGGTTGTCCGAACTAAAGATGTCATCACCCACCATAAAAGCCGCGGCCTCGACCCCATCAGCCACCTCGATATTTCGGGCTGCACTACTGCCTTGGTACGTTACGCTGGTAATTTTTCCATCGGTTCGCTCCACAGCATAAGGGGCCGAGTCCGTATCGCTTCCACCAAAGATATATTGGCTACTGTGTTTGGTATTGGCCAGCATAACCACTTGCTCTAAAATCTCGTCGATTCCTTCTGCGATGATTCCCCGTTCGTTTTCTCCATAGGAGCCGCTCATAACCTGACTTACAGATGTTTTTGCCTTGGTAAGAGATGATATTATTCCATTATCGCCCTGAATAACACTGTAACAAATCCCCAGCGTGTCCATAACACCCGAAAGATTATCTATATAATTTTCCAGCAACCTTTCCTGCGAATTGAGCCCTAAAACCTGATACGCTACAAAAGGGTCATCTGACGGCCGGTTAACTCGCGAGCCGGTCGCCATCTGCTCCTGCAGACGGGCCATCGCCTCGAAATGCAAATTCAATGCGAAGTTAACATTATTGTACACGTTGTTCAACGTTCCACCCATTGAAACATCCCAAATAAATTCAGCTGTCTATATTATTTCCATAAGGCTCGATATTGATGATTGAACTGTGCTCAGATATTTCGCCATCGCCTGAAACATCTGTTCAAAAACCAGCATCTGAGCGGCTTGCTCATTGATGTCAACCCCGCTGATTTCGGTTTGCTGATTGGCAAGGTTTTGCACAATGCCCTCAAGGTTGTCCTGACGCATTTGCTTAATAAAAAGCTGCTCACCAACATTTGTAACGAGCTGACGATAAAACTCTCCGGGCGTTTGAGAATTCAAACTGCTGATTGTCTGGTCTTTCAATTCAGCCAGACGCCTGACATTTGTGTTGTCGGTCATTTCCGCCCCCAGGGCCGTTGCTATTCGCCCGGGTGTCGCCGTAATATCCGAACAGACCGCCACCTCCGAAGCATCGCCCCCGGAAAAGAATGTATTTATGCCCACTGCTGCCAACACTCCCGAAGTATCCGAGTTTTCAAGCGCTTCAATAGTAAAGGTCTCAGTGTCATTGAGCGTCCCCGTCCCGATTGAAATATAAAGTCCGTCACCTATGCTCAAGCTCTCCCCTGCCGCATAACCGGCGCCGACGTTGACTGTCTTAACAACCTCATCATTGCCATTTTTAACCTGAATTTGCAGAGAGCTGTCAATACCAACATCACCATCGCCTACAACTGTACACGTGTAAGTCTGGTTTGCCGAGCCTGTATAAATACCGGATATGGATACATTCGGCACCGACCCGCCGGTAAGATTATTCGTGGTCGGCTCTGACAAAACACCCGGCAGAAAGTCAAATTCATAACCTGTATCGGCCTGAATATAAAGCTTTGAATCCTGCACAGAAGCTGTCAGGCCGGTGATGTTGTTCGTAATATAATCTGCAAAATCAGATAGCGTAGGGTTGGCCGGAAGGTCATTGGCAATGTCAATTTCATGTCGAGTTATTGTAGTTGTTCCGGGGACTGTTGTATCCGTGACTCTGATAAATACGGAACCACCGGTTATGGGTGTGTCGAAATCGGCCAAATCCTCATCCGTCATCAACCAGCCGGTCAACTCGGTAAATGAACCTTCCGAACCTACTCCCTGAACATGGTATTGATTTATCTGCTGTATTATTGCTCTTGCCAAATCATCCAGGTCGCTGTGAACATCGCTGATAAGTGAGTTCTTCAACGACAGCAGCCCGCCGAGCCGCCCGCCCTCAACATCCGAATCGTAATTGTACGCCCCTGAGATGGTGACGCCCAGTTCACTTTGCTGATTCAAACCAACCGCCAACTCATTATAAGAAGAGCCCATAACTGCCTGTATTCCGCCAACAGTAACGTCAACCACTCCATATTCTCTTTCCAGGGTTTGGACGCCAATCAATTCAGATAGTTCGGTTATACACTGGTCTCTCTGGTCTTTTAAATTATTGGCACTTACACCGCTTATTTCTAATCTTTTTATGCTGCCATTGAGTTCAGCAATATGACTTATCAGGGCGTTAATCTGCTCGATACAATTTTCAGCTTCCAAAGTAATTTCAGTTTCCAGCGTGGTCAGAAAGCTTCCTAACGCTCTGAACTGACTTGCCATTACCTCAGCGGCGCTTATAGCCTGGTTTTGCCAGACAACTCCTCCGGGATTTGCGCTCAAGTCACTTAACGCATTGAAAAAATCGTCTATTGCTGCGTTCAGGCCGCCGTCCTTCGTCGAAAGCTCTCCAAAAGTGCTCTCAACAGTGCGCATCGTGCTAAATTCCTGGGAAACATGCCCCAATATCGACCGCTGGCGAAGAATCTCCTGCTCCAGAAGAGAGTCCATCATTCTTGTAATGCCCTCAACATCAACACCTCCTCCCAGCAAAACATTACCATATTGGGAAGCATAAGCCGCGTTGAGTTCTATTCTTTGACGGTGGTATCCAGGCGTAGCGGCATTGGCAATGTTATTACCGATTATCTCAAGGGCACTTCTGGCCGCATTAAGGCCGCTCATACCTATGGAGAAATTCGACATCGTTCAGCTCCATTTAGAACATATTCTCTCAAGACCGCAAATTTACAAATGCCGTCTCTCTTTGTCGTTTGGTAGAGCCGTCGGCATTGTAGTAAACCGTCGGCGAGTTCCCAAAATCGAAAATACTCTTCAAAAGCAGACTGTTAAACCGGGCACAGTCGGCCAAAAGCAATACTGTGCCCGAATGTTCTTTTCTAAGTTCCTCAGTCAGCAGTTTTAATTTTGCCTTTCTCGCTGCTATTTTAGTTTTTTTCTCTTCCTGCAGCACTTCTTCGAGTCTGGACAAGGTCATCTGCTTAATGCTGCTGCCAAAAGCCGCTGCTAATTCCTTTCGTATCAACTGCCGTCGCAGCTCGTTCTTTCTGTAACTGTCGGATTCGGACTGGATACTCTCAAGCAGTTTGCCCAGAGAAGTCTCGTCACGCTTGACAACAAGACCACGCAGCTCGTTCAGCCGCAGTAAACTCTCTTCTATATGCCGAATATCCTCATCGAGAACAACCAGCAGCTCGTCGATTTTATCCTCTATTTCAACTTCCGTTGTTCTCATACATTTTTATCCAGTGACTGATATGCTGTTTTTGCCTGTTCCAAATCGTTAAAAAAGTGGTATATATCTTTCCAGAATCCAAAGCCGCCGTTATTTGCAATATCCCGCGCCAGATATAAAGTGAATATACCCTGAATCTGCTTATGAGCCCCGTCCTGCTCAAAGCCCCACTCACCAATAGTATTTTTCATCTCCTCCAGCAGCTTATTGATAAGAATCGATTCAAAATCTTTCGCTAATTGTATCTTCTTCTCTTCTGAAAGACCTTCTATTTGTTCTGTGTTATTCAAATGGCTTGGCGGTGAAATCGACTCTGTTAATATCAGTTTTGCAGCATCCATTTGTATTACTCCGGGACTCTCTCTGTTGTTAATTGCAAATTTCTGTTACATTATTTCCAGTTTCGCCTGCAGGGCACCGGCCTTTTTCAAGGCGTTAAATATCGCTATAAGGTCCCTCGGCGTCGCTCCTATGGCATTAAGGGTATTGGCCAACTCTGAAACGGTTACCATCTGGGGCACAGGAATCAGATACCCTTCTTTTTCCTCAACGCTTATCATTGTTTCCGGAACTACTTCCGTTGTGCCGGCATCGGAAAAAGGCGCTATCGGCTGAGAAACAGTTGCGGTCTCCTTGATTTTTACAACAAGACTGCCCTGCGAAATCGCCACCGACGATATACCAACATTTTCTCCTACTACAATAGTGCCCGTACGCTCGTTAACAACAACCACCGCAGGTGTATCAACTTCGACTTCGTATTTTGTGACATCATCTATAAAACCTACTATGTCTGTCCGACTGAGTTCACCGGGCACTTTGACTTTAATAGTTCCCGGGTCAACTACCACTGCACTATCCGGGTAAAACTGATTAATTACTTCACCGATTCGCTCTGCAGTTGAAAAATCGGTGTTCCTAAGATTAAGCGTGATAAACCTGTAGCCTCCAATGTATTCTACATAGTTTGCTATTTCAGCTCTTTCAACGATTGCACCTCCGGGTATCCGCCCGACCGTCTGATGGTTTTTCGTAATCGAGGCTTTATCGCCTGACACTGTCCAGCCGGCCAGAGAAATGCTGGCGGCTGTTGTCACAGCATAAACCTGACCATCCAGTCCTTTCAACTGTGTCGGCAAAAGCAAACCGCCCTGAAGACTTTCGGCGTCTCCTATCGAAGAAACATCTATATCGATAAGCGAGCCTTCTCGGTCAAAAGGACCCAACTGCGCCGTAACCCTGACGATGGCAATGTTACTGCTGGTTAAATCACTCTGAGAAAAAACCAGTCCTGAATCCCTCAATATATTCATCAAAAGCCGACGTGATGGTGGTGTGCTGTCGCCGGTGCCGGCCAGCCCTACAACCAAACCCGTCCCATGAAGCGGGTTACCGCGAAAGCCGCCAATGTCAACTATATCCTTGATTCGACTGCAATACCCAATGTCAACCAAACCTGCCAATATCACGAACAAAAGTACTAAACGAGATTTCATAAGCGCACACTTTCAACAAAATGAGTTTGTCCTGACATCTTAATTAAAGAGGCCAGATTACGTCAAAAATCCTGCCGAGCCAGCTCTGTCTATTATACGGTTCCGCAACACCTTTATTTCGGCTGATAATACGAAAATCGGCAATCTGCTCGCTTCTAATAGTATTATCAAATGCAATGTCACTTGGTCGAACTATGCCGCTTACATCAATTGTCTGTATATCGCCTGCAATGTTACGGCTGCGACTGCCCATTACCACAAGATTGCCGTTCGGAAGAACATCAACAACGACCACTGTAATCGAATCGGTAAACTTGCGCTCGTCCTTGTAATCCGCTTTGCCCTTTAATTCGTTCTTGGATGAAGCGGACATCCCGAACTCACCAAGGTCTATAAGACCGGTCTCAAAAATTTCACCTACTTCGCCATTAAAAACTGTTGACCGGGCGGTCTCTTTTTTCAGGTCTCTTTTTGACTTGTTATCAACTTTGCTGGCTTCGATAATATTAATAGTCAGGACGTCGCCTATGTAGCGGGCCACGTCGTCGGCGTATAAATCTCTCATATTCTTACCGCGCTTCGCCCAGATAGAGCCTCCCTCAACACCAGCCGATGAGACAAGCAGAAAAACTACCAGCCCGCTCACTAATACCATTCGATTATTCATTTCTTCTCCTTTTCAAAAAATTGGTCTTACGGTTCCGTCTTCATTGACTTTAGCTGTAATTATTCGCTGTGAGTCCACGTTTTGCACTCTTATATAATCACCGGCCCGGCCGTTCTGCTTCGCCCTTCCAACAGCGGTAATCAGAAGCATCGGGCTTTCAATTCGAATAATGACGGTTTCATTTCGCTTAATAATAACTGCAGGCTCAATCTGGCCTGCCATACCCGGACGAATTTCAGTGTTTGCTGCTATCCTGCGCCTGGCAACAAGACCATAAGGCCCCTTCCAGTTTGCCGGCTCAGGATAATTCGATATGCTCTTTTCTATCCTGACATTCTCAGCGCTGATGAGAGCCCCTTTAGGTATGTCAACTTTTGCTATTGCCTTGCGGCAATTGTATTTCAAGCGAAAAGTTACTTCGCGGCTCGCTATTTTAGCACCGTCAGCAACTACAGTGATTTCAACCTTTGCCTGATTTCTCAAAGGTACTTTATGACCAGCCAGACGCGGCAACAATTTGAAATCCTTGTTAACCTCCGAAACAAACCAATCAGCGGGCATCCGCAGCGGCTCCAATTCACAGTCTGGGTTGTATGAAGGATTTTTTTTCAGAAACGTTCTTGCCAGCTCAACAAATTTACTGCCTTTGACAATTTCCCACTGTTGTTTTACCTTTATTTTTTCCGCGCCGGTTAATTTTACTTTCGAGCCGGCTATCCCGCTGCAGGCCAATCTGCTCAGAACCATTTGTCTGTCAATGGTTATTTTCTGACCTGGTACCGAAATACGCCCTAAGCTGATTCCTCCTGCCTTTGCCGCAAGAGACCCCCCGCCCCTGATTATCCCGACCTGCCCAAGGGTAATAACATCATCCTTAATCGTAACCTCTCTCGGAAGATAAATCTCAAGAGCTGCGTGATTTTGCAAGTCATCAGCCTTTATATCGACCGAAGCTAAACATAAAAGTATAAAAGCCAAAAGTGCACAAGTAGAAATTGTCCTTATACCCCTGTGCCCCGGTGCTGCTGTATTCTTTGTTCCGTTCATAATACTACCTAAAACCTCTTATCTAACTATCTCGTTTGCCGTTCGCAGCATATCGTCGCCTGCTCTTATCGCGCGCGAGTTTATCTCGTATGCTCGCTGGGCGGTTATCAGGTTGACCAGTTCGGATACCATCTGAACATTGGATTTTTCCAGAAATCCAGATTCAAACGTCCCAAAGCCGTTGACTCCCGCTTCGCCCGTCGTAGGGGTTCCACTTGCCTCGGTCTCTGAAAGAAGGTTATCTCCCTCGCTCGAAAGACCGGATGAATTGGGAAATCGGGCCAACTGAACAGTGCCTACAACAGATTGTGCCCCGGAAGCATCGGTAACATTGACACCTCCGTCTTTTTCGATGCTTACCGAGACTGCGTCCGTCGAGACGCTGATGGCCGGCTCTATCGGGTATCCGAGGGTCGTAACTAATTCGCCGTTCGCATTCAACTGCAGCGCACCGTCACGGGTATACATTATCGTGCCGTCCGGCATAGTAACCTGCAAAAACCCTTCACCCCTGATGGCTATGTCAAGATCTCTGCCGGTTTGCTGTAGTTCGCCAGGCGTAAAAACCTTTATCGTTGAAGCTGCTTGGACCCCGCTTCCTATCTCCATCCCGCCGGGTGAATTTATGCCCGATGCAACTTCTGTGCCGGGCTCTTGCATCACAACATAAAGCAAATCCTTAAAGTCAATCTGGCTCCGCTTAAAGCCCGTAGTGTTGATGTTGGCAAGATTGTTGGCTATCACGTCAACCATCATTTGCTGGGCCGCCATACCCGTTGCCGCCGTCGAAAACGCTCTTAACATAACTACTCTCCTAAACAATAATCAATAGAAAATAATCAATATTTAATTACTAACCCATAGCCACATCCATAAGACTATCTACAGCTTCACTATTAGCTGAGATAGACTTCATATTCGCTTCATAGAGCCTGGTTACCATTATCATATCCACCAGCTCATCTATCAATTTAACGTTGGACGCCTCCTGGTAACCCTGCTTGACAACTAAATTTTCAGCATCCGTCGGCTGTATATTCTCCGGTGCCGCAAAGCAGCCTGCGCCGACGGCGGTTAGTGTCTCTGCATTACCTTCGAAATCCACAAGCCTGAATTTGCCTATGGTTGTCCCGCCGGCACTGATACTCCCATCGCTTGAAACGCTTACCTGTGAAAGTTCGACATTAGATGGTACCGTGATTGGCCCGGCCTGGCCCGCTACAATATAACCTTCGGTATCCACTATCTGGCCGTTCTCGTTCGTCATGAATGTGCCATTGCGGCTGTAAAGCGGTCCATCGGTCGTCTCTATCACGAAAAATCCTTTGCCATAAAGCGCAAAATCCAGCGGCCGGCCTGTCTCAATTATGCTGCCCTGTGAAAAATCAAGAACCAAATCAAGCGGCGTACTCTCAAAAGAATCTGCCATTGAACCTTCCTGTGACTCAAGCGCTTGTGAAAATGAGTTGCAAAACCGCTTATATCCGACCGTGCTTACATTGGCCAGATTGTGCGTAATGATTTCAAATTCCTGCATTAACGCATCAATGCTAACACTAACCTGGTCTGTAAGTTCTGACATCTCAGACTCCTTGTGCTACTGGAGGTTGTGGAACGTCTTCCTTTGTATTCGCCACATCCGGCACATTTCCACTTTTGGCGCTTGCTTGTAAAGAAGCTGCATTGGTGGCGCGGATTAGTTCATTAACATCCGAGTCACTCAATCCTGTCAATTCAACTGCTATTGACAAACCATTTCTTATGGGTCGGATATGCCTGACCTCGCCCATATCTTCTACTACTTTTGATACCGGCATTTTGCCGTCCGGCTGCTCCGTGTCCGAATCCTGATTCTGTTCTTCATCCAGACTAAACACCACCAAAA
>CAYXPG010000027.1:0-15257 GCA_964467205.1 uncultured Pirellulales bacterium
AACACCGCCGGCCGTGGGACACTCATGCCCACGGCCATTCCTTTGCGCAAAAAAAAACACAAAAGATAAAAACCCGACTGTATTATGGAGGCCCTGATAAATCTACCAGCCAGGCAGCAGGCACTTTTTCCTCTATAATAGCCCCGGCCAGATTGACCCAGCTTTTGCAGTTATCGAGTATAACGCTGTCACCGCTGGCCACAACCAATTCGGTATTTATCAGTTTGGCGTCTGGGCTGGTCAAAAGCTCAATCTCCCAGTCCCAGCTATTCTTCCGGGCCAGCTTACCGATTAAGGTTTTTAGTCGTCCGCTGTTTGAGACGGGACTGTCCAGCAGCCACAGGGCACTGACTACACCTATTTGATTCAGGAATCCACCAATAAGTTCTACAGCCGGTATTGTTTCGGTAACCTTACGGTACGTTCCGTGTATGCCCGCCAAATCTCGAAAGCAACCGTCTCTGCCCTTAAAGATAACCGCGTTGCTCATTGCCGCTTCGACGGTTATCAGGACATTATAGCCATCGACAGCAAGGGCCTTGCCTGCAAGGTCAGCGATTTTTAGCTGTGACTGCTTTCGGGATGTTAACTGCTTATCTGAGCAGGCACTTCGCATAATGGCCAGTCTTTGTCTTTGGGTCAGTGAGAACCTGTCGCCGACCAACTTAAGAGCGCTTTTTTCGGCATACCCTTTTGTCAACAGCAGCGAAAAATCGGCAAGGGCAGAGGTTAAATCTGCGATTGCAGCGGGGGCAAATAATTTTGCATCTGCAGGATGCGGGCCTCTATGTGTTCGCTTGTCAGGCATTTTTCATTGACTATTTACTATTTACTATTTACTATTAGCTCTAACGTCCGTTTTGTTTTTCAATAGTTGATTTTCAATAGTAAATAGTCAATTGTCAATAACCAATTACAAATGCCCAGTCACAATTTAGCCCATATCAAGATAGACGATTTGGAAATCATCGGCTATTCGGTCGCAGGTGAAGAGACCGTGGTTGCGATACCTCAGCTGGATGTTTGCTTTGATATCGGTAAAGCCCCCGACCAGGTTATTCCCATAAACAATATTCTGCTTACGCACGGTCATATGGACCACGCGGCCGGTATCGCATATTATCTGTCGCACCGGAATTTCTGCGGCCAATCGCCAGGAACAATAGTGGCTCCGGAAAGCATGCTGGGCCCAATAAGGCAAATAATAAATGCCTGGGGCCGACTGGACGGCAACAAAATACCTGCCAATCTGGTCGGCGTAAGGCCCGGAGATGAATATCAAATAAAACCGAACCTATTTGCAAGGGTATTCCCGACAAAACACAGCAGTGACTCTGTTGGTTATTGCATAATCGAAAAACGAAAAAAACTAAAGCCCGAGTATGTCGGCCTTGCGGGTCCTCAAATCGTCGAATTGAAAAAGAAGGGCACCGAAATCGATTACCAGCTTGAGATTCCGATTGTTACCTATCTGGGCGATACTCAGTATGTCGATTTTTCACAATTGAAATATATCGCTGAGAGCAGGATTTTAATCGTCGAATGTACTTTTTATGAGGCAGAGCACTCCGAAAGGGCGGAAGCCGGCAGACATATGCACATCGATGAATTTGCAACTCTGCTCGATAAGCTGCAGAACGAGCACATCATTATCATACATATAACGCAGCGAACACCTATGCGGGAAGTTCGCAGGATATTAAGGGAATCGCTTCCTCAGGAAAAACACAAAAAAATCATCCTGCTTATGGATGAAAGGCGATGAGGGCCCCCCGATACCTTACTTTTCTTTTTGAGCTTCCCTGCGGAATATTTCCTCATATACTTTTTCATAGTTCGAAACCATACAGTCGATGGTGAAGTTTTCCTCCACGTGCCGGCGGCACTTTCTGCGGTCAATCTTATCAATTTTACCGACGGCCTCTGCTGCTTCTTCTACATTATTGACCAGGAAACCTGTTTGGCCGTCAATGAGAATCTCGCGAGGCGAGCCTAAATCCATTGCAATTACCGGCACGCCCGCAGCTATTGATTCAGCCAACACCAGGCCAAATCGTTCGGGAATAGTGTGAAGATGAAGAACTGCGTAAGATTCTTTAAAAAGGGCGTCCCGCTGTACCGGATTAACCGGTCCAATAAATTTTATGGAGGTATTGTTGATGTGCGGCTTTACCATATTGTCGAAGTAGTCCTGGTCCTGAATTATCCCGGCTATTATCAGGTCTTTGCCGCATTTTTTTGCAGCCTCAATAGCCAAATGTGTCCCTTTGTCGAGGTGTATTCGCCCGAGAAAGACGAGTTTATCGCCGGCAGCTTCGCGAAATGTTATGTTGGACAGGTCGATGCCATTGTAAACGGTAGCAAGATACGGCAAATCCTTATCTCTGTCGGAATCGCTGATAGAAACATAGTAAGTGTCTTTGTGGTCGTGGTAAACCCGCAGTATATCCGGCTCGGAAAAGCCGTGAATGGTCGTAAGCATTGGTGTTTTTATAAAGGGCAGGTAAGTCAAAGGCAGATAATCAAAATTGTTATGAATAAGGTCGAACTCATCCGCTCGCTCCATTACCTTGGAAATATGCAGACACGTAGAGACCAGTGGTATTTGTGTTTTGTCTTCTTCGTAACCTCTTTCAATAAATCCCTGAAGCTTTGCGCTTGTTACGGACTCTTTGGTGGCGAACAATGTAACGTTTTTCCACCCACGAGCCACCAGCCCCTCTGTGATATTGCTTGCGACCGTCTCCCATGCGCCGTATGCGATGGGGGGTGTCCGCCAGGCCACCGGCGATAAAATAGCTATCCGTTTGCTTTTAATATCATTCATTTTCCTTGTCCTGATAGAGAGTGTTTACTTTTTGCTTTTTTTTCGCACTTCTTCCTTTATTCGCTGAATATGTCCCCGGCCAAGAGCTTTTACTTCACAGCCGAGCTCGAAATACCTGCGTATTTTCTCATCTTCCAATATGCCGAAACAATCAATTACCGCCAGTGGGGCACCGGCCCATTTGACTATTTGGTCGGGTTCAAGCTTCAGGTAAGGTGCATGTGGAACAGCCAGTATGATTGCCTTTGCTCCTTTAAGAGCGGCAGCGAGGTCATGCTGAACATGGATATTTACCAAATCGTCCTGGTTGCGGAAAAATCTCGCCAGTGAGTGGCCTGTTGCCGGGTAAGTATCCTGTTTTTCCAGCTCGTACCAGTGCTCAAGGTAAGGGTCGTGCACCCGCATCTCTGCCCCCATCTCGGTCAGCTTTCGCAGCACTATTTCCGAGCCGCTGTAGCGGGTGTCGGCAACATCCTGGCGATAGCTGGCTCCGCACAGAAGCACCTGCGCTCCTGCTATTTGCCGACCCATATTTTGCAGAGCGTCTTGTGTCAGGGTCGCTGCGTGAAGGCTTCTTGTATCGTTGATATCGATTGCCATTGTTGTCATCTTGAATATATCGTCCTCGAAGCCGAGAATGTGTTTATATGCCCAGTGCCCAAGACCTCCGTCTTTGGGCAGACAGTAGCCGCCGATACCGGGGCCGGGAAATATAATATTATTATGTGTTGGCCGGGTCTTGATTGCCTTTATAACTTTGATGAGGTCAACTCCGTTGCGCTCTGCGAACAAACTCCACTCATCAAGGAAAGCCAGTATCGCGGCACGATAGGAGTTCTCAATAATCTTGGTTGTCTCTGATTCGATAGGGCGGTCCATAACCGTCAGCGGATATTCCTCAGTATTAAGCACCTCTCTGAGGAATTTTTCAACACGCCCTTTAGCTTCGCTGTTACAGCCGGAACATACCCGCCAAAAATCACGTATTGATGAAACGTAGTTTCTGCCGGGCATAACCCTCTCAAAGCTGTGTGCCAGCAGCGGTTCCGAATCAATGCCTCGCGCCGCAAAGGCCTTTTTCATAATCGGCCAGGCAACGAATTCCGTTGTGCCCGGTGCTACGGTTGTTTCTATGAGTGTCAAACATTTCGGCGGAATTTTTTCACCGATGATTTTTATTGTCTCTTCCAACGCGCCCGTTTCCGCTTTGCCTGCTCGCATATTGCCGAGGTCCTGTTTGGAATAATCGCACTGGACATCCACGACCACGCAGTCGGCGAGTTTAAGGCAATCATTGTTATAGGTGGCGACGAGTGTTTTTTTCTCGAGAACACAGCGGACAATCATTGGCTCAACTTCGGGGTCTTGTGCTTTTACCGGCGACCGTCCTTTGTTAAGCAGCGGAATCTTCCAGTAGCTTCGAGTGCTGGGCCGCTGACAGCCGATGACGAATTTATTGGATTTGCCCGTATTTTTATCAACGGTATCGGCGACGATAGCGGCCATAACGGCCCCTACGAAGCCAACCCCAATCACCACAACTATTTCTTTGCCTTGGCCTCTGGCGCTCTCTGCCAGCGACCGAATACGGTTAAATTCCACATCGTATTCATTATTTTGTGGTATAGGAAATTTTTCTCCTGTCGGACTTATTGAATAATCGGCCATTTTTTAACACCTCGTGTCCTGCATTTTGTTTCCCTCTCTTTCCAATTACCGCTGCGAGTTTATCAATAATATCCTCTATATCAAGTTTTTTTTCTGTTAGTTGTGAGTTTGCCCGGTATGCATTTGGTTTTGGAAGTTGCTGAGGTTAAGTGAGTCTGTTTTGACTCAGTGATATTATTGAGGTTGCTTGAGGTATGTCAAAATCTTTATCTTAAGTGCAGTGTTATTTTACCGGTTGTTTTTGTGTTTTTTGTTTTTGAGTTTTATCGCAATCAGGCTCCTTTTTGAACGTTGCGAGTGGTTGTGGCTCGGCAACCTTACGGTAGCCCAATGCTTTTACCAATTCAAGCACTTCTGTCCAGGTCGGAAATGGTCTTGCATTTTTCTTTTTATACTCATTGACAGCCATTATAAATTCGAATTGCTCGTCGGACATCTGCCCTTCTTCAGCCGCTTTTCGCTCGTCACTTCTGCGTCTGCCTGGGCCGCGACGCCGGTCCAGCCCCAGGCGTCTGTCAACAACGCTTTCTCTGCGGTCTTTGCTGCTGCGACGTTCTATAAATTGTTCCTCTTTCATTTATTGCTGTGCTGCCTTTAATTTTAAGATTTTTGTTGCGGTCGTCCCCGGCATTTCTTAGCCGGGTCCTTGGCAGTAACCTGCCGGGTTCCCCAAACGCATTATTTCGCGTTGGGTGGGGGCTGCCATCATAGTCTAAAATTCCTCATCGAATAGTTCACTGCTGAGATCACCGTCATCTTCTAAGGCAAGGTCATAAAAATCATCATATGCATTCTGAGACTCGATTATTACGTGGGCCTCATCAATATAATCTTCCGGCACCATCACTGTTATGCCATTAATATCCATTGACTGTTCGTGTTTCTCATGGATGATGACTGGTATCTCATTGTTTTTCAGCAGTGTCTCGTAGTTTCTGGCCTCTTCCATCTCCTCAGTAAATGCAACGACAGCGAAATCCTGCAGCTCAACCCGCGATTTTTGTGTTTTTCGGGGGCGTTTTGCCATTTCATTTCTCCATATCAAATTATCTCGGCCCCACTATGCCGGGGGCAGGTTCTGGACAATCTTTGCTCCAGGTATTCTCGTCAAAATACTTCAGGCAAATTATTAAAAATTAAAGCCAAAAAAAAAATTCCGGTACGAACCGCTTTTTCATCAGCAATTTTGAGGTATCGGCGGTGTGAATAAAGAAATTTAATATTTGATAGATTTTTTTGTTGCAAATCCACCCAGGTATCTGTAATTATTACCCATTAATTACCTTTTCGGCCTCAAGGATTTGATGCCGTACTTATTAATCTTTTTTTTACATGGAGGATTTTAGAATGGCGAAGAAAAAGGATTCTTTGATTGTAGCCAGTAAAGTCAAGGCCTACATCAAGAGCAAAAAGATGATGACCGCCTCTGATGCCCTTGAGGCAATCAGCGACAAGGTCTATTGCATGCTTGATGCTGGAATTGCTCGGACCAAGGCCAACCGTCGCAGTACTGTCAAGGCACAGGACCTGTAAACAATTTATGAGCTAACTTCTTTTGCTTATACATCTTACGTTTGTGCCAATGCGAACGAAAGCAAGCTTTCTCTGCTTTTGCCAAGGCGAGAGGGCTTGCTTTTTTACTTGTTGTCGATTTTGTTATCAACTTACCTTCCAAATTTATTCTATTTTATGTTAGTTATCAGTCCTTATTTTTTTTTGGGCTGAAAATTGATTAAAACTCACTGGCTAATAACAGGATAAGTGTGTTTAATTTACGATACCTCAAAACTTCTGTAATCGACCGGTAAAATCACTGTTATCAGCCCCATAATTCAAATTTTTCAGAAAATTTATTGAACTTATTCCCACCAAACCCCCGATTTATATTACAGAAGAGAATGTAAATGGGGTTTGAATTCCCTTATTTACGATTAATTATGCATTATTTTTTGCCGATAAGCCACTTGTTGTGAGATTAAAAAGTGCATTTTGACTTGCAACTTTTCAGTGGCGAAGGTGAGCTTGTTGAATTTCATGACGTAATAAGTGTAATCTCTTTATTAATAAAGAGTTATGATAATAACACAGATATTTTGCTGGAGTTGAGTTGATATGAGGGTTTTTATGTTAGGCTGGGAGTTTCCACCGTTTATTAGCGGTGGATTAGGTACTGCCTGTTACGGGCTTACCAAGGCGATGGACCAGCTCGGCATAGAAGTAACGTTTGTACTGCCAAAAATGGCCGATGGGAAATTTGTTACCCATGTAAAATTATTGACCCCAGACCTGCAGACATCCAACACCTCTCTCAACCTTAGTCAACTGAAAAATGTATCATTTCACACCATCAATTCGCCTTTACAGGCGTATTCAACCCCGGATTCCTACCAGCGGCAATTCGAGGAAACTTTGAGGCAAAAGCAGATTAAAAGCGGCGTGCTCGGCTTGACGGGGCATTCTTTTGGTGGGGCGGACTACGGTGGTGATATGTACACTGAAGTGCATCGTTATGCTGCATTGGCTACTGAATTAGCTGAAAAGGAGCAATTTGACATTGTCCACGCTCATGACTGGATGACTTATCCGGCGGGAATTGCTGTTGCTGCGCTAAGTGGAAAACCGTTAATTGTACACATGCATGCCACTGAGTTCGACCGAAGCGGGGAACATGTAAATCAAATGATTTACGATATAGAGCGAAGAGGACTTCACGCGGCTGATAAGATAATTGCTGTAAGCTATCGCACTCGCAGTATCATAGTTGACCGCTATGGTATTAGCCGTGAAAAAGTCGAAGTAGTGCACAACGGAGTTGAACGCAACGGCAATAATGTTTTAGCTGATACCGGAATCGAAAAAGAGGAGAAAATCGTTTTGTTTTTAGGCCGAATTACAATGCAAAAAGGCCCGGAATATTTTCTGAGAGCCGCTAAAAGAGTCCTTGATGTGATGGATAATGTAAAGTTTGTTATGGCCGGCTCGGGGGATTTGATGCACCGCGCTGTGGAAATGGCGGCGGAACTCGGAATCGGGCACAAAGTACTCTTCACCGGTTTTTTACGCGGAGATGCAGTCCAGAAAATATATCAAATGGCAGACCTTTTTGTAATGCCGTCTGTATCTGAACCTTTTGGGTTAGTTCCGTTGGAAGCACTGAACAACGATATTCCTGTCATAATAAGTAAACAAAGTGGTGTTGCTGAAGTCTTAAAGCATGCCCTGAAAGTTGACTTTTGGGATGTTGAAGAGATTGCCAACAAAGTTATTGCCGTACTGAAATACCAGCCGTTACAGACGACATTGAGGGATTACGGGAGTTTTGAAGTACGGAAGTTGCAATGGACGGAATCTGCCGCAAAGTGTCTCAGAATTTATGAAGAAACTCTGGTTGCGGTTTGATAACCATATCTCGTGAAGTGTCTTACGTGCCACGTACGACGCATCACGGTAGAACTGAATACGAGGAACGAAAATGGCTTCGATATGTTTCTATTTCCAGCTTCATCAACCTTTACGATTGAGGCATTATACCGTATTTGACAATGACGATAAATACTTCGACGATTCCAATAATGCTTTTATATGCAGAAAAGTAGCAAATAAATGTTATCTACCTGCCAATCGGTTACTTCTCGATACAATAAGGAGATATGAGGGCAGATTCCGGATAGCATACAGTATAACCGGAGTACTGCTGGAACAGTTGTTTAAGTTTTCACCGGAAGTTATAAGTACTTTTGATGCTCTGGCCGAAACCGGCTGTGTAGAGTTTTTAGCAGAGACATATTATCACAGTTTAAGCTTTCTGTATTCACGAGACGAATTTGTAGAGCAGATTAACAAGCACTGCGAAACTATAGAACATCTTTTTGGTCAAAAACCAAAGGTATTCAGGAACACGGAGTTGATATACAATAACGACCTGGCGGACCTTATAGAATCGATGGGTTCTTTCGATGCAATATTAACCGAGGGAGCAGACCATATTTTAGGCTCAAAAAGCCCTAATTTCATCTATCGCCCGAAGGGCTGTGGCAGACTAAAACTTTTATTGAAAAATTATGCCCTCAGTGATGATATTGCTTTTAGATTTTCCAACCGTGACTGGGCCGAATGGCCTTTAACTGCGGACAAATATGCCCGATGGGTGAACAGAATAAACGGCAACGGCAATGTCGTAAACCTCTTTATGGATTATGAAACATTCGGGGAACACCAGTGGGAAGATACCGGAATATTCGATTTTATGCGTCATCTGCCGGAAGAGATTCTGAAGCACCCGGACAACGATTTCAAAACCCCCAGTGAAGTCATTCAGACTTATGAACCTGTCGGCACAGTTGACATACCACATCTGATAAGCTGGGCCGATACTGAAAGAGACCTTTCAGCCTGGCTGGGAAATGCAATGCAATCCAACGCTATTCATGAGCTTTACCGCCTCGAAGAGAAAGTAAAGAAAATCGGCAACGAAAAAATTATTGAAGACTGGCGAAAATTACAGACTTCCGACCATTTTTATTATATGTGCACAAAATACTTTGCTGATGGGGACGTACATAAATATTTTAATCCGTATGACTCGCCTTATGATTCATACATTAATTTTATGAATATCATGGGCAATCTTCATAGTCGTTGTTCTAAGCAGATGACAGGGGTGGCATTGGACACCGTATCGCAAGATAAAGACCAGCCAGATTTGCAAATGGTTTGTTAGACTCCTTATTATATGTTTTCTTGTTCGAACGTTAATTCTGATTGTTGGATTCTAACGCCATAATGTTTTTAGGAGTACAGTTGTGCTGACGCTGCAAAAAACTGCCAATGTTACAATTGCTTCCGTAGCGATGGGGGGGCCATTTTGCAATAAGTCGCAAAATGGGAACGCGATGGACAATGAGCCGCTTGAGGACTTGTTGGAAAAGGAATGGCTGCTGACTAATAATCGCGGCGGCTATGCATCTTCTACTATTGTTGGCTGCAACACCAGAAGGTATCACGGCCTTCTTATCGGCTCGGTTAACCCATCCATCAACAGGATAATGGCTTTGGCCCATTGCCTTGAAATGGTAATACTTAACGGGGAGGTCTTTAATCTTTCAACCGTTGAATTCGACGGCAAATTCACACCAAACGGTTTCAGATGTATCAGGCAGTTCCGTCGGGATACCGGCGTGCATTTTAATTATCAACTGGACAAAATTAAACTTACAAAATCCATTTATCTCGCCAGCGACGCTGATACTGTCGTATTGTTGTATGATTTTACAAGTGTCGCCGAGCCGATAGAATTTGTTTTGCGCCCCTTCATAGGCTTACGTGACTTTCATACTCTGCAAAAATCGTATGCTCCATTATGCTCAAAACCACTTGGGAATGGTTTGATGATTCGCTATAATACACCGCAAAGCTGTGAGCTGCTTTTGGATTGTCCCGCTGCAACCTTTGAGAAGGACAAGCAATGGTGGTTTAATTTCGTATATCGCAAAGACAGACAAAGAGGTCAGGATTTTACCGAAGATTTGTGGACCCCGGGCTTTTTCAAGTGCCAACTTCACTCTCCGAGCAAAATTGTTTTATATGCAAATCTCAGCGACCACTGTCAACCTGAGCAGTTAATGAATAACGATATTGATGCAATACGTCGGGATTTGCAAACCTGCCAAAGAAATATTATTTCCGCAGCTAAGGCTGGAGACAAAAAACTCAAAACTCTTTGTTTAGCTGCCGACCAGTTCATTAGCGAACGACAGATGAATCCGAAGCAAACCAGGTACAATACAGGCTATGAACAACAGGAGAAAAAAACCACAATTTTAGCCGGCTTCCCATGGTTTGCCGACTGGGGAAGAGATGCCTTTATCTCTCTGCCCGGGCTGTTGCTTTCTACGGGAAGACCGGATAAAGCAAAGTCTGTTTTAAGTACTTTCGCTCAAACAGCCGATAATGGTATGATTCCGAATCGCTTCGATGACAACAGCAATACTGTCCATTTCAACAGTGTAGATGCTTCTCTTTGGTTTATTAATGCGGCTTTTCAATACTTAAACGCCACCGATGATTCAGCTACTTTCACGCAGCAGTTTCTGCCGGTAATTCGCTGGATTATCCACTCTTACCACCACGGCACACGGTTTGACATACACGCTGATACCGACGGGCTAATAACCGCGGGCAGCAACGAAACTCAATTGACCTGGATGGATGCAAAATATGCCGATGTTGCTGTAACGCCCCGCTATGGAAAAGCGGTCGAGATTAACGCCCTCTGGTATAACAGTCTTTGCCGGCTTGTTCAATTCTACACCGGTCGGAATGTAGAGAACTCGGTACATTACAAATCAATGGCTGATAAAGTCGCTGTCAGTTTCTGCAGGTTATTCTGGAACGACAAAACCGGCCATCTAAACGATTGTGTTCTACCTGATGGTACGGTTGACAGTAGCCTTCGGCCGAATCAGATATTCGCTGTTTCACTTCCATTTTCACCCTTGTCGGTTCAGCAGCAAAAGTCGGTAGTAGATGTGGTGCAGAAAAATCTGCTCACACCTTATGGACTGCGAACATTAAGCCCAGGTGACAGCCGGTACAAAGGCATATACACGGGTCCACAACAACAGCGCGATGAAGCCTACCATCAGGGTACCGTTTGGCCGTATCTTATTGGGTCGTTTATTGAGGCGTACTTAAAAGTCAACGATTTCAGCAAAAAAAGCAAAAAAGAGGCCGCTGTTTTCATCGAGCCGTTGATGCAGCATTTGACTGAAGACGGCTGTCTCGGACAAGTCTGTGAGATATTCGATGGTGACCCTCCCCATAAACCCAAAGGCTGCTTCGCCCAGGCCTGGAGCATAGCTGAACTTATAAGAGCATACAAATTAATAAACAGTTGATTTATTCCCGCCCAATCATATAATACTGCCTCTATTAATACTGCCTCTATGGATTGTCAAAATACTGATTGATACTTGTCAAGGATTCAAATTATGAAAAAGTTTTGTATTACAGTTATAATGTTGATGGTAACTATCGCTCTTGTTGGCTGCAGTGCCGGTGCTGCAGATGAACAAATGCAAAATTTCATAACAAAACATGTCAAAAAAATCAAACCTATGGCAAAAGAAACCGGTCTTGCGTATTGGGATGCCGCAAATTCCGGCAAACCTGAAGATTATGACAAAGTCAGCAAACTGCAGCTTGAGATTACCAGGGTTTACACCGACCCTGTGGAGTTTACCTTCCTAAAGAAAATGAAAGAATCCCGACAGGTAACCGACCCGGTGCTTAAACGGCAATTAGACCTGTTATACAACTCGTACCTGACAAACCAGATAGACCATGACCTGCTCAAACAAATCATTGATTTGGGAACTGAGGTTGAAAAGAATTTCAGCACCTTCAGAGGGACCATTGACGGCAAAAAGGTTACCACCAATGAAATTAAAGAGATTTTAAAAACCGAAGTCGATTCTGAAAAAAGAAAAAAGGCCTGGCTCGCAAGCAAGCAGGTAGCCCCTATTGTTGCGAAGGATATCATCAAACTGGTCAAGTTGCGTAATCAGGCAGCACGTACAGTCGGCTTTGAAAATTATCACACTCTTTCGCTCACTACCGCTGAACAGGATGTAAAAGAGCTGGACAAAATTTTCAACGAACTTTACCGATTGACCAACAAGCCTTTTGCCAAACTAAAAGCTGAGCTCGATTCTATCCTGGCAGCCCAATACGGCGTACCTGTTGAACAACTTAGTCCCTGGCATTACCACGACCCGTTCTTCCAGGAAACTCCTTTGGTCTATGAAATTGATTTAGACAGTTATTATAAGGATAAGGATGTCAAGGAACTGTCGGTAAAGTTTTACAATGGTATCGGTTTGCCGGTGGAATCTATCCTGGCCAGTAGTGACCTGTATGAGCGTGAAGGTAAAAACCCGCACGCTTTCTGCACCGATATAGACAAAGAAGGTGATGTCCGTATTCTCTGTAACATCAAAAATAACGAGCAATGGATGGAAACTATGCTGCACGAACTGGGCCACGCAGTTTATGATAAATATCACAACCCGGATGTGCCGTATCTGCTCAGAGAGCCTGCCCACATTTTTACAACAGAAGCGATAGCTATGTTTTTCGGCCGATTGAGCCGTAATGGGGCCTGGATGCAGCAAATGCTGGGATTGTCGGATGAGCAGCGCACCCAAATCGAAAAAGTCAGCGACAAATACGCCCAGCTAAAACAACTTATTTTTGTTCGTTGGGCTATGGTTATGTATGATTTTGAAAAACAGCTTTATGCAAATCCCGACCAGGACCTGGATTCACTTTGGTGGCAAATGGTAGAGAAATATCAGTTTGTAAAAAAGCCAAAAGGACGTACTGAACCGGACTGGGCATCCAAAATTCATTTCACTATTGCCCCCTGTTATTATCATAATTATGTATTGGGGGAATTGTTGGCATCTCAACTGCATCACTATATTGTTCAAAATATTCTAAAGCTCGAATCGGACAAGGATGTCAGTTATGTCGGCCTGAATGAGGTTGGTGATTTTCTGCAGAAAAAAGTCCTTGAGCCGGGCTCAGTCTATCATTGGGACGATATGATTGAACGGGCAACCGGCCAAAAACTAACCCCAAAATATTTTGTCGCCCAGTTTGTTCGATAGTCAGTCATTGGCCGGCGACCCTGACAAAGCATTAATTAAATTAAGGAAAAAGCAAATGGATGAGCCAAAAGCCGAACAAATAAATGTGCCGAACGATAAAAACCTGCTCCTGGACACTTATGCGCTGGCCGAGATTACTCTAAAGGGAGTTATACTTGGTATTATACTGTCGGTTATTCTGGCAGCGGCAAATGCGTATCTTGGACTGTTTGCGGGGATGACAGTCTCGGCATCGATACCGGCGGCGGTGGTTACGATGGGTATATTAAAGCTGTTTAAGCGCAACAACATTCTCGAAAACAATGTTGTCCGCACCGCCGCATCAGCCGGTGAAGCACTGGCGGCAGGGGTGATATTCACCCTTCCGGCACTGGTTATTATGGATTTCTGGACTGATTTTAATTTCTGGTGGGTAACGATTATCGCCTGTTTTGGCGGTGTTTTAGGAGTGCTCTTTACTATACCCTTGCGAAGAGCACTGATTATCGAAACAAAGCTTAAATTCCCCGAGGGAATAGCCGCTGCCGAGGTGCTAAAAACCGGTGAGAAGGGCGCCTCCGGCACAAAATATCTTGTGCATGCGGCGATTGCCGGCGGACTGTTCAAACTTGGTGAAGCGGGACTGCAAATCTGGCAGGGAATATTTGAGGTAGCGGCAAAAGCCGGCGCATCTGTGGCGTACTTCGGTATGAATTTAAGTCCGGCCCTTATCTCTGTGGGATACATCGTGGGACTGAATATCGCTGTGCTGGTTTTCCTCGGAGGAGCAAGCAATTGGCTGATAGCTATTCCGATTTGTGCTGCAAAATCAACCTGTCCGGTTGTGGATGGCCAGGCAATTGAAGCCCTGGCCTGGGCCAAGCAAATATGGACTGAACAGACTCGATATATCGGGGTCGGGGGTATGATAGTAGGGGGGCTGTGGACGGTCATTAAACTTCGAAAATCTATTGTAAGTGGTGTCAAAAGTGGACTAAGTGCATACAGCAGTTCAACCGCAGCCAATATCCAAATCCCCAGAATCGAAAGAGATATGCCGATGAAATGGATACTAATACTTATTGTGGCTTCGGTCGTGCCGTTGTTTATAGTGTACCAGACATTTGTTGCCAATGTGTTGGTATCATTACCGATGGCAGTGATTATGCTGGTAACGGGTTTTGTATTTTCGGGTGTTGCCGGCTATATGGCCGGAATCGTTGGCTCTTCAAATAACCCTATATCAGGGGTGACAATAGCGACTGTTTTGGTTTCTTCACTTCTTTTGGTATTGTTGATGGGCAAAGGCGCCGAGGCCGGGCCTGCAGCGGCCATAATCATTGGCAGTGTCGTCTGCTGTGCCGCAGCAATTGCCGGCGATAATATGCAGGACTTAAAA
Source organism: uncultured Pirellulales bacterium (assembly GCA_964467205.1). Lineage (GTDB taxonomy): Bacteria > Planctomycetota > Phycisphaerae > Sedimentisphaerales > Anaerobacaceae > CAYXPG01. Next base: position 14,543 of record CAYXPG010000027.1, read on the forward strand.
GCGGGTCACATCGTTGGCGCAACGCCCTGGAAACAGCAGGTAATGCAGATTGTGGGAACGGTCTCTGCCGCCTTTGTTATTGCACCGGTTCTCGTGCTGCTCCAGAAGGCCTATGGATTTGCAGGGCACGCTTCTGCAATAGGTAAGACCAATCCTCTGGCTGCGCCCCAGGCCAATCTTATGGCTTCGGTTGCGCAGGGCGTTTTCTCAGGGGACCTGCCCTGGAACTTTATAACTATTGGAATGGTTATCGCAGCACTTGTGATAGCCCTGGATTGTCACCTTCAAAATAAAGGTAGTTCTTTCAGAACACCCGTTCTCGCTGTTACCATTGGCTTCTATCTGCCGTTTAAGCTCTCAACTGCTATTTTGATTGGCGGATTAATAAGTTTAGCCATAAAGTTCTATCACAAAAGAAAAGGTACAACTAAAGAAACTGTGGAAGTAACCGACCGGCACGGGATGTTGTTTGCATCCGGACTGATAACCGGCGAAGCGCTGCTTGGAATCCTCTTGGCGATACCCATTGTTATTATCGGCACCCAGAACGCCCTGGCGGTGATTGATAAACCTTTGGGAGCATGGCTGGGGATAATTCTCTTGGCAGGTGTGGCTTATTGGCTGTATCGAACAGGCACCAATACAAAATCTCACAACTGACAGCACTTGAGTGGATTTTCGGTTTACGATTTTCAATTTTCGATTTCAAATCGGA
>CAYXPG010000028.1:0-11423 GCA_964467205.1 uncultured Pirellulales bacterium
CTTTGCATTGTTGCAGGCAATGATGATATACAGCTTGGCGGTGCTTTGGAAAGTAGTTCCGGCGGCGTATCAGTTATTTCGGATAATGGCAAGATATATACAGGTGCAGGTGGTGACACGCTTAATGTTACTATAACCGGCTATTCCAATGGTACCAGCGGGGTTGACCTACCTGGCGGCGGTGGGAAGGTGGCGATTGTGATTATAAGCAATGGTACCTTGAAGTTAGGCCCCGGTGCTGTGCTGACAGCTAATGGAACATACGACACAACAGACACTGTAGATGACCGTCCGCGTGCTGATTTCTTAAGTGTTATACTCGGAGATAAGAATCCAGGTTGGCCTATTGATGTTGCTATATATCTTGCAAGTAATGCAGGCAACGTAAATGTCAATTCACCGGTACAACCTATTGCGAATAGAAATGCAGGTGTAGTGGTTATTGATGCATATCAGACGGTTGAAAAGTTTGGGGATGATTTTATGGGCTCTTTGGATGGAATCTACTGGTTGGAGGTGTGCTCACGGATAACCCCAACTTTGAGTTACGCTCAGACCAACCATACCCTGCCATATGCTGACGACCCCAGCCCTGTTCTGGATAAAGGCACCAGTAAATACGTGCTTCGTGGGGAAGGTGAAACTCCTGATGTTGGCCCCGGGGCCTGGGTCCTTGAGGAAGAGGAAGACCCATCCCTTTCGCTGCGAGACATAGTTCAGGCGTCATCTATCGAGACACCGGTGTCCCCCGATCTTGGAGACATAGGTCAAATTCAGGGTGCGGATTTTGACAATATGCAGTGGTTGGCTAATGAACTTGGGCTTTGCGAGGGCGACCCGCAGAGGGGAGGAGATGAGAGCCGCTGTCAGGAGCTTGCCCAAGCTTATTTGGCGGGGGCTTTCCTGCAATCGACCGACCTGCGTCCACACCAGGCAGCTACCCAACTGAGAAATCTCGTTGAAATTCTTCACGATACCGGCGGGACCCGGATTGCAGAGCTGGGTCGTGTGGTTAATGAGTTTAGCCAGCCCGGCATGCCGCCATCACCGGAGCAGTTCGCCTCGATTAGTCAGGCATTTGCACAACACACCAATGACGGGACACATTACGCCGTGGCCGGACAATGGCTCGATGCTCTCACTGAATATGTTACTATCCTGAACACCGATATAGGGTGGTCGGCAGATGAATCCATTGCGTTCGTTATGGGTAAGTACGGTACGGCTATCACCGATGCCGGTGATGTGAGTGTTACGGCATTTATTCAGATGCACCTGGAAGGTATCGGCAGCGAGTAAGGGCACTTTTCAAAAAGAAGCTCTTAGTCCTTATCAAGAGGCTCGATTTTATCGAATGGTTTGAGGATAGTCTTTTCATCCGGCGCAGAAGGTGCCGGTTCAGGTTTTTTTAATTCGGGGACTTCGTCGTTTGTTTTGTTTACGATATCGAGAAAGCTCTCAATTGCCTGTCCCGCTTCGGAAGTCATTATTTTGTACCGATGATACCGTTCGTAGCCAAAGTAACCTGCAATGGCCACCAGTACAATCAAAAATGGGATAGCAGCGACAGCGGCCCTTTTGTTTCTGTTTAGTGTTTTTTTTGTATCTACCAGCATAGCTTCGTATGTGTCATAGCGCTGTTCAATATTTTGGGTGAGTGCTCTATCAAGAATTTTTCGCCACCTTCCCGCAAGCTTTCTGATATTTGTTGCGGCGACCTTGTCGCTTGGCAGGTATTTTCGGCCGAACAACAGTTGATAAATGGTATTTCCCAAAATGTAAATGTTTCTTTGAATTACTCTCGATTGCTTTTGGGTATCTTTGGGCTCGGCATCTTCGTTAACTGTGGTTGGGCGGTCAATATCAAAAGGCGCCGTGGGGGCGGGAGTTGTTTCTTTTTGTGCCGGGGTCTCGTCGATTTGTTGTGTAATCTTGAGTGTGGGGGCGAGAATCCTGTCTTTTTGGGCATCATCCTGAGTTTTAACTGCTGCATCTGTTTCACTAAGTTTATCGTCTTCGGTGGAGGAGATTATTTTAGGCACCTTAAGCTGCGATTCGGCACCTTCAATAACAGTGAAACTTATATTGCCGGTTCGCGATTCGGGCAGTTTTACCTGGCGCGGATGCACTCGCTCAATCAAGCAGCCATTTGCAGCTAAATTTATAATTGCTTCCAGAAGTTGCGAAAGTATAACAAACATCCTCCTGGGTTTTATTGTAAGACCATTACTAATAAAATCTTCAAGGTCATGTTTTGAATATTTTGTCACAATATACGGTTCGTTTGGATTTTGTGAAACCTCCAGTGCTTTCGTAGCGAAAGGGACATTCAATAGCGATACGTTCCGCATCTGGAGTCCGTTTTGATACAGGTGTTTTCTCACCGTGGCGGCAAACTCCAGTGGTAAGGTATCGTCCGGCAGGTAAACATTCACTGTGCCGTGAATGGGGTGATTTGCTCGATAGACGATTACATCATCTATGCTTCTGACTGCATCTTCAACCACATATTCGCTTGGCAGTGCCATCTCGCAGGTCTCTTTTTCAACCTCTGATTCTTCGTTAAATAAGCCATCCCTGATATAAACTTTTTGTCCTTATCATCTATTTTAGCTACTTCCGGAGGTAAATCACAAGAAAAAAAGTGTCAGGTAAGGCAATATGCTATTTGTTGGCTTATCAGCACAATAAATGTATAATAATCTATTGTGTCGGCGGTTTGAGTTTATCTGAGTTGTCGCCGGTTGATAGTTGGATGGGGTTGATTCTGTGTGTTTGGAGTTGGTATGTCAAGTGCTCCGGTTTTTATGCCTGAAGGTTATGAGATACTGAAGACCATAGATACCTCTGGTTCGGTAAGGGAGTTTGTTGCGCGGCACAAAGCCGAGGATGCCCTTGTGAGGCTTAGGATATTCGATTTCAGTCAGACTTCCGGAGCTACCACTCGAAGGCACCTCAGAGAGTACCTGCGATGTGATATTACCTTTATGGAGGAACTTGAACTTCCCGGTATTATGCACATCTATGATTACAGTGATACAAAGAACATGTTCTGGATTGCGACTCAGCCCGCTAAGGTTGACAAACTCTCAAAACGCTTTGACTTTCTCGCGTCTCAGTCTCTTCAGTTTCGGCAGGGGTTGGTTAGTCAGTTCCTGGGCGCTTTGAAGCGGATACACGGCAAGCATGTAGTGCACCGCAATCTTTCCAGCGATTCTGTTTTTTTGAGTTCGGAACTGCAACTTTTGATTGGAGATTTTGGTTTTGCGGCGTACCTGACGGGCCAGCCGGTTACCGGTCAGGACACTACCTCGGTTACAACTATGAGCTACCAGCCTCCTGAGGTAAGAGACGCCGAGACATTTACCTGTGATGTGAGTTGTGACATTTTTTCTGCCGGTCTTCTGGTATTTGAAATTCTTTCTGCAACCGAATTGCCGAAAGACAGTCCCGGCCAAATCCACGAAGTACTTCGCAGCCGTTTGAATGAGCAGACGTCTAAAGGAATTGTCGGTGCCTATACCACCGAAGTAATCCTCAAAGCCGCAAACCCCTCGCCTGAAAAACGTTGGGCCAGCACGGAAGATTTTACCGATGCGCTCGAGAGGTCTCTTCGGGGCGAATCGGCCGAGACCTCAATACCAGTTGAGCCAACCTCAACGATTGCAGTTACAGAATCAGTCGGGCCGTCAGCAACGATACCTGTTCAGCCGGGGGCCGATGTGGCTCAAATGCCTTCACAGCCAACAATAAAACCATCTGAAACGATTGATGGTATTACGCCGCTGGACCCATCACACGAAATATGGAACAATCATTATGAGATAATGGAAAAAATCGGCGAGGGTGGGCAGGCTATCGTTTATAAGGCCTATGACCACCTTACTAATGAAGAAATTGCAATCAAAACGATGTGGTCTCACCATCGGGAAGACAGAGCTGCCATAAACCGGCTTAAGCAGGGGGCGATGATAGCAAGAAGCCTTACACACCGCTATATCATAAAGACTTACAGTGTAGAACAACGAATCGATGTGGAGGGCGCCGGCAGGTATGTTTTCATAGTTATGGAACTGATTAAGAGCCGGATGGAACTTAGTGATGTTATCGAAGAGCGTCGGACCGCGGGCAAGAAAATTCGGCTTGATGAGGCCCTGCATATAATTCGCCAGTTGCTTGATGCTCTTGCATACGCTCACGAACACACAATCCACAGAGATATTAAACCTGGCAACATTATGCTTGTTCCACGGGACGAGCAGGCCGAAATTGACAGCTCCGACCTTATGAAATTTGATATCAGACTCATAGATTTCGGGATTGCAAAGGTACTGAGCCAAAAACATATTGATGTTACCGGCCAGGGATTCAGGTCGGCACATTATGGGGCGCCTGAGCTGGCGGACGCCAAGACAGGGGTGGATGCCAGAGCGGATGTTTTCAGTGCCGGTGTAATTTTGTATCAAATCCTTACTAAAAGCATTCCTCGCAAGGGTTCTTTGCCGGCTAACAAGGTTAACAAGGACGTCCCCTCTGCTCTGGCAAAAGTAATCGACAGGGCCATAAACGCCGACAGGGAAAAACGTTTCAAAACCGCTTCGGAATTCGCGAAAGAAATTGGCAGGGCGGTCAGCAAATTCAACTGGGTCTTCAAAGCTGCGAAGATAGCAGCGGTTCTGCTGGTTGGTCTTGGTATTGCTGCTGCGGTAAAACATTTTTTGCCTGAACCGGACCGTTTACCCGTCCAGCAAAGTATAGAAGTTCTTCAAAACAGAAATCGCAACCAAAGAATCGCCACATTAGCTAATGAAACAATTGTAAAATATTCTGATATTGAAGATTATGATACCTACGACAACCTTAGAGAGGCTGCTCTTGGGGGACTTAAGATGGTACAAATGGCCGGTACTGACAAATTCAAACAAAATTTTGCTCCCTGGAAAGAGCAGGAAGAAGTTTGGGTCGAGATTGAGCCTGCCGTTGAGAAGATTGAACGTATAGCGGAGGACCAGCAGGAATATACCGACCGGAAAGATATAGCTATCGCAGAGCATCTGATGAACCTTGAACCCAGTTCTGAAATAGTCTCAAAAGTCAAAGACAAAACTCAAAAAGCCGAAGAGCTGCTTACAGTGAAGCCTTTTTCTCAAAACACCCTGGCTTTCTGTGAAGATGCATATGATTTGGGAGCCAAAGTCTATACCAACATCGATGAACTGGCCGATGGTTCGGATACACTTGATACCGCTCAGGAGATAAATAATAAGCTCAAAGGTGTTGAAAAGCTGCGAAATAATTCTCTGCCAAAGCGTGATTCTCTCGAAGCGATAGAGCATCTAAGAGACTCAGATTTCCAGCGGCGCAGCAGCAAGTGCTTCGAAAAAGCCGACGGATATTACCAAAGCTTCGAACTTGGCACTGCCGAAAAATATTTTAGCCTCCTTAACCAGATATGCGGCACAATGACGTATGTTCACAAGCAGGTTGATTTCAGCCGTTCAGACATTGGTCTGATTGGCTGCAGGCTTATGGAACTGTGTTATGAGGACATCGAGACATTTGAAAATTATCCTGACTGGAAAGAGAAGCTTGAACAGGTTTACAGGAAAAAGGGTGTTCTTGCCAAATATACATTGCTTCAAACGCTTCTGCCCAAAAGCCCCCAAGACGTTCCATCGACTGTTTATAATCTTACTTCTTCTGCGCTAAGAGAGTTTGAACAAGGCAACATGGATTCGGCTGATTCGCAGCTTATTGATGCTACCGGAGAGTACAAAAAATTTATGCGCCGAAAAGTTGATGAGTTAATACGTGATTGCGATTCTCTGTTGACTTTTTCCTCGGTTTCCACCGAAAGTATAGAAAATAGTAAAGTCGCCCTTGGAAAGCTCCTCAGTTCTTTCGATGAGCCGGGCTGGCCGCGGGCAGATTTTGCAGATGAGTACAACCGCTATGCGAAAGTAATAACAGACGAAAAGAACGCTATGCGAGGACAGTTGATTCAACAGGGGCGGCAGCTAAAGAAAAGTATTGTCAATTCCAGCAGGAAGGCACAGCAGCAAAGCTTTTTCTGGAAGTCCCGGCTAATCGACAGGTACATAACCGTTGCCCAACAATATAACGGTGGTGATATTGACGCCGGCATCGAAGATTGGCGATATGTTGAAAATCTGGGCCGTCTTTCGGTAATCATAAATCAGATGTCAGACATGGATTCTCGTTTGGAAAAGATGTTGACTCGCAAAGACCGACTGGACGAGTTGGCAAAGGGTATCGGTAAAGGAATTAATTTTTGTGAAGAATTTAAGGGTGTCTCTTCCGAGGAAAGAGAAAAGTACAAACAATACGGTTTAGAATTAAGGCAACTTAGAGATAAACTTTCAATGCGGCAAAATAATACATATCTTATAGACCAAGCCGATGAGATATTTGCCTCTGGATATGCGGCTGTAGAGTCGGCGTTTTCTGAAATTCGTGCCAAGCTTCCATACCATCGCAGCCGGGTTATTGAACTGATAAATAAATCGCATATTCTAGAAGAGAACGCCGGTCATCTCGGCAGATTGCAGAGACACTGGGCTGATGTGCTTGGCCGGTTAGAAGTGTCCGGGACAAAACCGGATTTCAGCCAAATGCGTTCATATCTTGAGAGTGTAAAGGAGGTCGTTGACGAGTGGTCTTCCGATAGTTTTAACCAGCAGATGCGGGATAGATGTAAGAAACTTGCCGAGGTATTTGATGAACAAAGCCGGACGGTAGCTGTTATTATCTTATCTATTCTCGGTGAAAAATCCAGACTTATCGAGGGAATAGAGACGTTCGAGAAAAGAGTAAATGAAATATTAAATGATGAAGATATTCGCACTCTTGACGATATTGCCACAGCCGACAGCCGGGATGCTCTTGTCAAGTTCAGGCAGCTCCCGACTCTTCTGGAAAGCAACAAGCAGAAATTTTCCGATGTTGCTTTAGATGAGACAATTGCCTTGGAAAAGATTATGCCTGATGACATGTCCGGTGATTTCGAGGTTGACACTTGGCTGGTAAACTTTAATGCGAAAAAGGACCGGCTTGATACTCAGATTTCACAACTGCAGGCTGTCGAGGATACTGTCTCGATATTCCAACAAACTCGTCAAATGCTGGCAGAGCAATCGTCAATTGAGAGAGATTATTATCTTGCCTTAAGAGATTACGCAGTCGGTCTGATTGACTATTCAGATATCAGCGACAAAATTAATACTGTAGAAGCCGACAGAGTCGCTGTGAAAATGTGTCAATTCCTTGAGCAGATGAAAAACACCACTGTGCCGGATTTGGAAGGCCTAAAAACTTCTGTTGCCGCAATCGGTAAAGAACTGACCGAGCTTGAATCGGCCGAAATCAATACTCTCTCTTTGGCTAAAGACTTCAATAGAAAACGTGAACAACTGCTCGGCCGTATTGATGTTCTTCGGCAGGACGTAGTGAAACTTGACAGAGCAAATCTTGAAGATAGCTGTAAGCAAAGTGTTGCTGGTGCAGTAGATGAAATCACCGGGCTAATAGGCACTTCCAATCAGGCCAAGAGGCTCAGCAGGTTGACCAACGTATTATGGGCGTTTTTCCCCGACCATAAGGACTGGAGTCAGTGGGGCCGGTTTCTGAAAATTTATCATATTGTTGTTACAGATGAACAAGTATGTTTGGGCTCATCTGCTTTTTTAAGGCCGGTAAATGAAAAAGGTGATTATCTAGGCCTGGCTGAAATCGCAGCAAATCCCACAAAAGTTTTTATCACTGATGCCGATGATTCTGCCAATTTCGGCTGGTCTTATTATATCAGCCACCAGAGTGACCCGACGATTATATTTGCGTTTATAGCCGGCACTCAATCGGGTGGTATCGAGCCGTTTTATATGGCTGTTCGTGAAATAACCAATGCTCAATACAAACTGTTTATGGAAAAGACCGGGGCAAAATCGACAACTAATCTGGCGGGATGGTCATACTTCGGCGATAAAAACAATAAGCTTCTGATTGGCCAGAACCAGGGCCAGTACCCGCCCAGCAGAATAACCTGGGATAAAGATGCAGGCGTTTTTATCCTGGATGAAAAATTCCAAAATGACCCTGTTACCTGGGTAACATTCGATGGGGGCAAAGCCTTCACACAATGGCTCGGCGTACAATTACCAACAATTTCACAACACGCCTATGCAACTCGCGCAGGTGCCGACACGCTGTATCCCTGGGGGGCCGATTTGTCAAACGCCGCATCTTACGCGCATATCAGGTCTGTTCCCTGGCAGAACGCTGCAAGGCAATATAACCGTACAAGAGATAATCCCGTTGAAATTGCTTATCCTCCGGTTGGTGCTGTTAAAGACTTTGTAAGGGGAAAGGCACTTGACCCGGCCAAAATCACCCATGCAGGAGATGATAATCGCCCTGTTTGGCCGTGTTTCACAGAGCATAATAGACCCAACGCCTGGGGTTTGTACGATATGATTGGAAACGTTTGGGAATGGTGCGAGGATGACACGGATGATTCCTCAGGGATAATTTGTGGCGGCTCATCCCTTTGTCCCCCTGAATATATCAGCACCGAATCGAAGTATGAATTCAATGCCCAGGCCTGTGATGTCGGCTTTCGGATTGTTATAGCCGCAAAGTAAGTCATCAGTCCCAGCTTTAAGGCAGTCTTATTTTTCAGGTTGGCTGATTTATCGGACCGGGTTTTACTTCAACTCCTCCCAGAATTTCTGCTCGGCTTTTTGGAACTGTTCGAAGCTGGCATTTAACTCTGAAAGCATCGATGCGAGTTTTTCTTTATCAATCGGTGTTGTATCGTCAACTGCGGCTACCAGTTTCTGCAAACGCAGCGCAGTGCTGTCGAGGCGTTCGGCGCCGGAGGCAAAAGCGCCCGCTGAATCAACAAGCGCCTGTATCTTAAATTCTTTTTGTTTGGGTTTGTAAAGCAACTTCCACGGCGCCCGGCGGACCTCCCGGGTGGTCAGCTTAAGATTGGTGCTGACTTCGGAAATGTTGTCGATGACCCTGTCAACACGTTCATCGCCGGTTAATTCCTTCAGGTTCTTTAGGGTTGTTTGCGCTGTTTCAAGAGAAGAATCAGCTTTTGCAAGTGTCTGCTGGACCAGGCTGGTTATGGCAGGGATGCCCTCTTCCAGTTGCGCTGCGACTCTTTTCAGTGATGCCATAGCTGAATCGACATTGTCAGGGTCAACCTCATACTTCATCAGGGCGAAAAAACTGTTGGGATTGTTAGGGTCAAATTCGCACTTGATTGCCTCCATTACAGTGTCGGCGAGAGTTAGGTCAACTGTTTGGCCGTCTTCGACAATTTCACCGTCCCTGCCTAAATCCTCAATGGACAGCAGGGCCTGGCCACCTAAAACATTGCATTGGGGCAAAAGTACGCAATCATGGCGCAATTGATATTGCAGGGGTATCTTCATAGTAAAAAATACATATATATCATTGCTATCTGTTGAGGCGGGGTCGAGTTTCTTAATCCTAGTATTGGTGATTTGTCCAATCTTGACTCCTCCCAGATGTACGGGACTGCCATTAATAAGGCCTTTCAGGCCGACTTTGTAGGGGAGTCTGATAGTAATCTTCTGCTGAGCGGTAAATAAGCTGGACCAGTCCGCCAGCATTACCACGATATAAATCGCCAGCACCAACACTACCAATACGGTTATACCAACCGCAACTTCATTACGAGCTTTTTTTGCCATACCTTTATTCCATAACTGCTGTAAGTAAATGCGAAAATATTTTGCTATTTTTCCTGCTTGGTACTGACCATAAGCAGATCATCTTCATAATCGCTGGTCATTATACGCCGGGTAATTGGGCCTTGAGCATCGCCTCTGAGAAATTGACGTATAAGCTTGTCCTGTTGGTTTTGTAATTGTTCCGGTTTGCTGTCACGCAAAGCTTCAAAATCCTGCCTTAAGCCTGTTTTTAAAATTCTGCCTTTATCCAGCATACACATTCGGTCGGCTATGGTAAAAGCGGAATCCATCTCGTGGGTTACCACCACACTGGTTACGCGAAGCTTTCTGGTCAAATCAATAATCAGTTGATTGATTTGTGCGCTGGTCACCGGGTCCAACCCGGCGCTTGGCTCGTCATAAAACAGGATTTTCGGATCCAGGGCGACAGCGCGGGCCAGACCTGCGCGCTTCTTCATTCCACCACTTAGTTGTGCCGGCATCTTGTCGGCATGCTTGCGCAAACCTACAAGTTCCAGCTTTATCTTTACCATAATTTCAATAGTGGCTTCGTCAAGGTCGGTGTGCTCCTGCAGCAGCAGTGCCACATTTTCCCCCACGCTCAGCGAGTTAAACAGTGCCCCCGACTGAAACAGAATGCCGAACTGCTTGCGCATTTCGTTAAGTTCACTCTCTGACATCGTCGTTATTTCCCGTCCGAATAGCTTCACACTGCCCTGGTCGGGAGTGAGCAAGCCGATAAAGTGCCGCAGAAGGGTGCTTTTACCACATCCGCTGCCGCCCATAATCACCATTATTTCGCCCGGATAAATATCCAGGTTAATACCGTCCAGCACTCGCTGGAGGCCGAAACTTTTTGTTACTTGGCGAGCTTCAATAACAGCTTTTCTCTCGTTTTCTGACACCGTAGTTCTCAATCTTCACTGGACCGGCAAATGGATTTGCCGAGGGTTTTTAATCGAACAATCCGTAGGAATAGAAAATCAGGGTAAATACCGCATCAGCGATGATAATCGCTACAATACAATAGACCACAGTGTTGGTAGTAGCCCGGCCGACCCCTTCGCTGCCTTGCCAGGGTTTCACCGACAGTCCCAGAAAGCACGCAATCAACCCGATTAGAAGCCCGAAAATACCAGCCTTGACCAGGCCTGTAGCAAAACCGGAGACGTCAACCGCTTCACAGGTCAACTGAAAGTAAGTGTCGCTGTCAATCCCAAGCTTAACAGCCGTGAACATACCGCTGGCAATCATAACTACGTCGGCGATTACCGTCAGCATCACTGTCATTATTATCGTAGCCAGCAGCCGCGGAACCACTAAAAACCGTATGGGATTCAAAGCTGACGCCTGCAAAGCTTCAATCTCTTCAGATGTCACCATAGTCCCAAGTTCAGCAGCAATACTGGCACCGGCAAAACCACACAGCACCACAGCGGTCATCAACGGACCGAGTTCCCGAAAACCGGCAATAGCGTTAATGGTTGCGATTTGGTCGGCCTGGCCGAATTCGTCGAGTCCGGGAAACATCTGCAAAGGCAGAATCATCCCGACCGCCATTTGAATCAAAATCACAATTGGAACAGCCCTTACCCCCACACGCACCATTTGCACAATAACGGCTTCGCGCCCTATTCGCTCTGACCGGACAAGCAATCCTCTGGTGGTGCTGGAGGTTGCCTG
>CAYXPG010000028.1:11523-14832 GCA_964467205.1 uncultured Pirellulales bacterium
GCCCTATTCGCTCTGACCGGACAAGCAATCCTCTGGTGGTGCTGGAGGTTGCCTGTCCCAGCAATAAAGACATACCTCCCAACATTGAAAAAATACTGCGGCCCGCTCTGATGGTGAACCGTCCTAGTGCTGCTGCAGGACGGGCAGGGCTGCTGATTTTCGCGGTCTTATCTGATTCAGAACTTGATTCTTTCATTAAGAGAGCGCCTCAGCTTCACTTTCATAAATATCAAATACCGAATCCAACCGGCAAATCTCGAAAATACTCTTGACACGCTCAACCAGACCCACCAGTTTGAGTTCGCAGTCGTTTTCGCGGCACCACTTTAAGGCTCCCACCAGAGTGGCCAGCCCGCTCGAATCCATAAATGACACATTTGTCATATTGACGATGAGCACCGGCGGCTTATTGCTGAACAGCTCCTTAATTTTACTCTTTAAATCGGCGGAGCATTTCATATCTATTTCACCGGCCAGTTCCAGAACCACGAGCCGGCCTTCATGCCTGATGTTTTTAATCACACCCTGAGGATAACTGTTATCTTGTGCCATAATTAGAAGCTCTTTATTTTTGTTTAACCTTTGAACTTATGTATTTTACCAATCGTAACTGCATACCACACTCATCAGCAGGGGCAAATTCGATTTCATCCATAACCGAGTGGATGATGTGGACACCCACTCCGCCGGGTTTGATGTCATCAAGGTCCCTTCCCTTTATGCTTTCCGGGTCCACCTGCTTTCCAAAATCCCGAATCACAATCTCCAAGGCTGGTTTGTTTTTGTTGCTAAAATCAGTTTTGTTAAGCATTATGATGATAGGCTTGTCACATGGGCCGCCATAGCTGTGTCGAATCACATTAGTCAGTGCCTCTACCACCCCTAAAGCAACTGATTCGGCCTTGTCCTCTTCCAGTCCAAAAATTTGAGCTGTTTGGCGTACTACCGCGCGTGCCACGGACAGATAATCCGGCTCGGCGCATATACGCAACTCAATCTGAGCGTTCGTTGGACTCTCTGGCTCTTTCATATCAATCTTTGTTATTCAGCAATTCATTTGTTTTAAGGTATTCTCGCCAGCGTTTGACGGCCGCAGCCCGGATGTGCGGGGCGGTTTTGTAGTCGTAGCCGTTGTCGGTACCGGTAATTCGCCACAGACCCTCAATGGCATAGAATCGCACCGATTTATCTTCGTCCTGCAAAAAATCCACCAGTTTAGGTACCGCCTGGGATATTTTATTATCGCCCGCCCATTTGATGGCCATAATCCTTACCGTTGGGTTCGGACTATCCAGGTCAGAAAGCCCCATTTTGCGGTCGAATGAATTGCCGCATCCAGCCAGCATCAGTACTATCGGCGCCCAAAAACACAGGCAGCTAAACCGGTTACTATGTTTGAAATTAGCCATAATAATTGCTTTTTTATTATACCGCTCAATGGTTTATAAAGCCATAGAGCAAAATAAAATAACTGTCCCAAAGATTGTGGGTGAATTTTTAGAATTTTCTCTAACCACCAACTGCTAAACCACTTTCCTTAAATCGCACATTCCATTTGTTCCTCTAAGGTACTCAGATAAGTAGCAATGGCATAAAATCTTTTCCCAAGCCTTAAAACCTCTGGTTGTTTTGGCTCTGCTCTTATAGTTCAAACCTATAATTCGCTCCGTTGTATTATTCGTCCGGTCAACTTGGTCGCTACTGACATGCTCCCGGGTGTACCGTTTTTTCAATAATGGGACAATTAAGCATTTTCGGCCCTGGTCGATTTTGACTCAGCGTTAACATTACTTTTCCTGTTATATTTTTTCCTTCTTTCAATTGTTTTAACTTTCAGTTTCCCGCGACTTTCAAGGATTGCCTCACACCTGCCGTAGTAAACATCATCAGGAGTTACATTGCCAATACCCTCATGATACCTCTGACTGTTATACCAAGCAACAAATCTTTCGATTTCCTTCTCAAGTTCTTGGGGCGTTTCCCATACTTGTAAAAGTATCTTTTCCTTGATCGACCTGTGATAGCGTTCAATCTTGCCATTGGTCTGAGGATGATAAGGCGAAGCAAGGATATGGCCCAGGCCTTTCTGTTCAAGATAATTTCCAAAAGCTTCACTGATAAGAGCTGAACCACAATCACTTAAAATCCTTGGACGCTGTGACTCTGAAACGTTTTTGATTCCTGTTGCCTCATAAGCAAGTTCTACCACATCGCTAAAATCATCAGCAGTCATTGATCCTTATAAGCTCCCAAGCGAGTATTTTTCGGCTATGGTCATCCAAAACGCTAATAAGATAACGCCAGCCCCAAAGGTCAACCTTAAGGTATGTTGCATCTATCTGCCACTGTTCATTTACCCTTGTGGTTTTAGTGTGATATTCATCTGAAGCAGGGAAGGTTTTATGTTCTCTTTCAGCAATCAGGCTATGGGTTTTGAGTTTGCGGTAAACCGTAGTTTTGGAAATGCTAAATCCTTCATTATCAGTGATATAAAAGCCAATCTGCCTGGAAGTCCAGTCAGGATATAATGTTGCTATTTCGAGAATTTTATCTTTCTGGCAAGGTAACAATTTGTTCCAGCTTGTCAGTCTTTTAGCTTTTATATCTCGCAATCCTTCAAATCCCATATCACCCCACTTCTTACGCCAGCGATAATAAGTCGTTTTGGGGACATCCAAAGCCCTCAATGCCCTGCGAACAGGCATATCAGAACTCATAACTATTCGGAGCATTTCCATCTTTTCATGTTTACTCATTCGTTGGTACCTCCTGTGCTCAGAGCCCGAAGCTTTTTTTATATCTCATTAATTTCAGCATTGCTTCAGCCAGGGCTTTTTTAAGGTCCTCATTTTCCGTCTTGAGATATTTGACTTCATCACGGGTAGCATTACGCTTTGTTTGCAGGGTAAGACCGTTTTTACCGGCATCGAGAAAGTCCTTGGACCATTTGTAATATGTTGCAGCAGAGATACCCTCTTTTCGACATAGCTCAGATATGGGAATTTCCCCTCTTAGTCCTTCCAGTACGAGGCGGATCTTCTCCTCAGCATAAAACTTCTTTTTAGTTGCTTTTCTGATTTGTTTAATGACATTCTTGGGTTCTTTAGCCATTTTACTAACTCCTTACTGGGATAATCCATCCCAATTATTGAGTCAAAATCAACGATTTCAAGTGTTTTCCTGCATGCAGGAAAACACTTGTGCCATGAGCATATGAATGCATTGACTGTCCCACTTGTCGCTGGAACTGAACAATTCAACCGGGCAATATTGCAAAAAGATCAAAGGGAAAATCCATTACTTTGGAAA
>CAYXPG010000029.1:0-14731 GCA_964467205.1 uncultured Pirellulales bacterium
CGATTTTTCAGATGGAATCTCTTAAAACATATTTGTAGGTCGGCCCGGGAATTTTTAGGTTGTGTACTGGTTATAGCCTTGAGGCAAAGTGAAAGAAAGCACGATTATGTGGGGTTGAAAGAAAAAAGTGGGCTGAGGTTGGGAGGGAGGAAGAGGGAAAAGAAACCCCAGCCCATGGTTTTATAAAGGCAAATCACCTTTCAATCAATCAAAGAGCGTGGTTTTATCAAAGACCAAAACCTATGATTTTTAAGGGATGCTCCGCTACAGAGCCACAAGGAGTTTTTAGCCAAGTCGTATAGTATTAGTATAGCGGGAAAATCAAACGTTGCAACGAAAAATTTATCCGGTTTGAAAAATTTTCAGTTTTTGATGTTTAAAGTATGAAAGTTAAAGAAGTTAGGTTGGGTGCTCCAATTCATAAGCTATTATAGGAAAGTCCACTTTTTTGGTAGTGAACCCCACGTAACACGTAAACGTGTGACATAAACTCGATAGATAAACATAAAGGCCAGTGACAGGGGGTGATGCAATTGGGAGAGGGCCGAAGGACAAGAATTTCAATCAAATGCGCAGGTATTTAGAATCCAAAATTTTGATTTTTTAAAAAATTTTTACTGCTTTTGTCACCGGAATTTAGCTCAAGGGAGTTCATAAGAAAAAACCATTTTTTCGCATCAAACGCGCATGTTGGTTTAAATGTGGCGGCGATGAAGAAAGTTACCTGTGATGAGAAAAAGCAAAGATGATTGAACTGTCAGTAAACAGGGGAGCAGTAAATGGGGTTTGAGCTTCAGATATTTAATGATGGTCAGCTTGAAACAGATTATATCGAGTGGCTTGTGGATGAAAAGTCAGTAGATATTCAGGTACATTTCACCCGGCTTTGGGAATATTACAGCAACCGGATGGTAAATGTTAATGGTACAGGCGCCTTCGAGAGGAAAATCAATGAGTCTGGACGTTGTTATCTACAGGCGCAGGAATATGGTTTGCCGAGCCGTATTACGGGGCTGGCGCACTCTACGGATGCAGGAGTCTTCGGTTCACAAGCAGTGAAGGATGTTCAGCGCAAAGAAGTAGTGATAGAAAACGATATTGCCTGGCGGATAAATGCGGCGGTGGATTTTCTATTTGGTAAGCCAATAAGTTTTGTTTCGAGGGCGTCAGAAAGCCGGAAAAGAGCAGAAATAGAGTCGATATTAAAGGCTTTGTTTTCGGCTAACGGCGCTATCGGATTTTTCCAGGATATGGCGGTGCTCGGGAGTGTGTATGGTTTTGTCGATTGTATAGTCAGGCCTGGCGATGAAGTTTTACAGCGAAGCATTTCACCTTCCTCCCAAACCCTCACTTTTGAAGATGTGCTGCGATTGGCACAGACCATCGACCTTGAATTAATTGAAGCACCAAGAGCACTGCCTGTTTTGGAAGAAGACAACTACAAAAAAATCAGATATTACGTACAGCATTTTTACCAGAAGAAGAATTCGCTGGCCAGGATGAACGGTTTTTTATCAAGAGTGCTATCGCGTATAAGACAAAGCGGAGATGTTCGTCGGACTGAGGCAGTGACCGAGATTATGTCGGATGCGGTCTGGCAGAGATATGAGAATAAAGAGCTTGTTGGAGAAGGTGAGCTTCCCTGGGGAATTCTGCCTGTAGTGCATATCCAAAATATTGCCCAGCCATATTTTTATGAAGGTATAAGTGATGTTGAGCCATTGATACCGGTACAGGATGAGCTTAATACCAGGTTGAGTGACAGGGCGAGCAGGATTACGTTCCAGTCATTTAAGATGTATCTGGGCAAGGGGATAGAAGGTTTTGAGGACAGGCCTGTCTCTCCGGGCAGGATGTGGCACACGGATAATCCGGAAGCGACTATTGAAGAGTTTGGTGGTGACGGTCCGGCGCCGAGTGAGGATATGCACATAGCAGAGATTAGAGAGGCGATGGATAAAATAAGCTGCGTGCCCCCCCTTGCGGCAGGGGCTTTGAAAAACAGACTTGGGAATCTTACCAGCGCCGTAGCTATTCGATTGACACTTATGGGAATGCTGTCAAAGACAGAACGAAAGAGATTTACTTACGGTGAGGGAATCAAAGGAATTTGTACGATGGTTTTGGGGATGCTTGATAAAGCAGGCATTTATAAAACCGACTCTGCGGAAAGAGAAGTCGAGATTATTTTTCCCGGTCCGCTGCCGGAAAACATGGTGGAAAAACTGAAAGAGGCGCAAATTAAAAAAGAATTGGGTGTACCAGTTGAGCAAGTGCTCAGAGAATTAGGTTATGAGACCAAGAAGCAGGAGTAAATTGGTAATGAGTCAGAATAATGAAGACGAAGTAATTTTGTCAGAGACAACAGCGGGACAAGATGAGGTTGGAGGAGTGAAACTTGTTCCGGTCACTGAACCAATCCGCTATCGAAAAAGGGCTCAAGCGGCAGAGAAGAGGAGTGAAATTTTGGCCGAGCAATTGGCCCAGGCGAAATCAGAAAATTCCCAGATATCCGAGCAGTTGAGAGTTACTCAAGCTGAACAACAACTGGTGTGTAAATTAGCTGCTGCGAGTACCCGTGATTTGGAAGCGGCTGTGTTAGTAGCCAAAGAGAGGATGAGAGGTTCTGATGATGCGGATTTGGACGGTGTGGTTGAGCAGTTGAAGAAAGAGAAGCAATATCTGTTCGAGAGCAGGTCGAATGAGCTTGTGACGGCAAAAAAGACGGCATCGGTAAAGGAGCGTGTTCAAACCAGCCGAGGAGTACTTGAGAAAGCAGCAGAGAGAGCGGCGGAAACAGGTAATAGAGCAGATTTGCAAGAGTATTTGAAACTGCGACGAAACTTTGTTTAGGGATTTAGATTTTTGCTCAGCCCGGCAAATGGCGGGAGCGGGGTTTTGCAGGAATCAAAAGATTAGAAAAAAGGAGAATTAGCAAATGGCTTTTACAGGAAAAGCAACATATTCAGCCGGCACAACATTGCCGGAATTAGCTGAAGATGTATCAGATTTGATTGGGATAATTTCACCTTATGAGACGCCGTTACTGGATGCTCTTGGTGACCCTCTAAGAGAGGCAACCAGTACACATCACGAATGGCTTGAAGATGAACTTCTGCCCAACAAGGACGCTATCAACGACGACACCTACACTGACCCGGACGTTGACACCGATTTTGTGGTCGATAATGGCAGCAGATTTCGTGTGGGCGACCAGATTCAGGTTGAAGGCAGCGAAGAATTAATGCTCGTAACCGGTATCAATAGTAATACTCTGACAGTAGTTCGAGGTTATGCCGGTACTACCGCAGAAGATTTGGTTGATAATCAGGTGATAAATATTCTTGGTAATGCAGCTCTTGAGGGGGCTGATAAGCCCGGCGCGCGGTTTACCAACCGCAGCAGGTGCAGCAACTATACTCAGATATTTACCGCTACGGTAGAGGTCAGTGGTACGGATATGGCAGCGAGCCAACTGGGTCTGGCCGACGAGACGGATTTTCAGAAACAAGAGCGTCTGCGTGAACTTATTCGTGATTTGGAAAACACTGTTGTTAACGGCGGTCAGCCGGCGAGCGAACCGGAAGGAAGCGGTTCGGTAAGAAGGTCGATGAAAGGTATTATTCAGCACCTTTCGACGAATGTTTTCCATACCGGTGACAGCGGTTTTCCATCAGGGACGGCGCTTGACGAGGCCAAGATAAATTACGTGCTCAGAAAGATTTGGGAGAGCAGCAACGGTAACGTGGACCTGATTGTTGTAGGTGGTTTTCAGAAGCGAAAGATAAATGCTTTTTGCGCAGACAGCAGGACCTATGGAGCAACAGATACCACTTTTACCAATATGGTGAGCATCTACGAAAGCGACTTCGGGGTCTGCAGGATTGTTACGTCTCGATGGATACCGCAAGAGGCGGCACTGTTTGTGGATTCGTCCCGCGTAAATGTTTTGCCATTAGCAGGGCGCGGTTTTCATTTTAAGCCGCTGGCAAGCGGTGGTGACTATGAGTGCGGTGAACTGATTGGAGAATACACGCTGGAGCTAAAGAACGAAGCGGCACATGGTCTTATCCGCAGTCTAAGCACCAGTTAAGAACCGGGGGCTGCAGAGGACGTGTACAACGCGTCTCGGCGAGAGTGCCCAAAGAGCAAACTATCTTTGGGCACTTAAGCCAGCCAGCGATAAAAAAGGGAGACTTTCAGTGATGGCTAAATTTTCAAACGATGTTGATATTCTCAGATACGAGCCGATACTTTTTGGTGAACTTCACCTACGGGGACAGGTTTTAGCGTCTGGGACGGGTGCTTCGCTTAGCGGAGTGACATTTACCGCAAGCGGTGTGAATTTTACAGGTTCTTCGGTGACATCAGGTAGTGTTATATATCTGCGGTCCGCGGACGGGTCACTGGATGGTGCGTTTGAGATTATTTCGGTTGATTCGGCAACACAGCTTACTGTTTCGGTAGTCAGGTCAGATTCAGATGAAAGTCCCACAGCGCCTCCGGCAGCTAATGATATATCATACCGTATCAGTACCTTCGGGCCTCAGGTGAGCGAGGTTGGTTTTCGGCTGACTGAATATTTTGGTATCAAGCCGGGGAATCCGGAAAGCGATATAGACGTCGAAGATATTCTTGATACAAGTGTGTTAAAGGGGGCATCGGTTTTTGCCGTCATTTCAACAGTTTATACGATGCTGGCCAGTGAGGCCAAAGATGACAATTTCTGGAGTAAGAGTCTGCACTATCAAAGACTTTTTGAGAAGGCCAGAGAGAGATGCCGGCTTAGTATCGACTTTGGTGGTGATGGGGTGTCTGATTTTACCGTAACGGGTGGGTCGGTAAGGTTGTTGCGGGATTAGCGAAGGTGATATAGATGAGCGTTACTTTGGATGGCCAAGAGGTGTTCGATGAGCAGGGGCTTAAGATTGAGCCAGGCAGTACGCGTCGGGACTCGATAGAAAGGACGATGGCGGGACTGGACGGCAGGCTCAGTATTGATATGGGTGGACGCGGCAGAGAGATAAGACAGAGAGGTTCACTTAGTGCGCCGAGCAGGACAAAAATGAAAGAGCGAATCAGTGCTATATCAGCCTTTATGGACGGTGGTACGCATACTCTGAAAACCGATATTGGAGGAGAGTTTAATAATATCAGGATGGATGTTTTCAAGGTAAGCAGAGAGAGGGCATCCGGCAGTAGGGTTTGCTGTGATTATGAAATTGTTTATACACAACTGGTCGTTTAGCAGTTCCTTATCTCTGCCTGCGCGAGTGCGAGAAGGAAAGGTAGAGTTGGTGGTTTAGCAATATGTCACTTATCAGCAGTGGAATAGCAAAAGTCAGGGTGTTTGAACTTTCCGGTGGTATCTGGTCCGAGGGCAGAAGTGTTGCTGAGGTGCGGACAGCTTTGGTAAAATGGCGGTCGGCGTGGAGCGATAAGTTCTATCAGGTTTATGTCAATGGCCGGTATGCGGGGGCGACTTTGGGGGCAGCTCAGCGGCAAATGATTGTTCAGGTTCCCACCTTTTCAGGAACACCGGTTCGGATTGAAGTTTTTGCTGTTAGTGCGGCAGAAGCGGAGACTGATTTTAGCAGTGAGCTTGAATCTTCGAGATATAATACCGGCAGGGTGAAAATCAAGTTGCTCCGCAGCCAGGCGTTACCGATTGGCGCAACAGCTAAGATTTATTTCGACAATGGCACTGGCGAAATAGACTACAACAATTCTCTTAACGTCAGTCCCATACGAATCTGGCCTGTGTGGCAGGACAAGGCAGGGTTTGGGATGAGCGGATTTGGTGTTGGTGACTTTGGTTTCGATGGGGCGGCTGCGGTCGGGTTCGGCAGGGGCAACTTCGGAGGTGGGCAGTTTGGCCTTGACGCTGATGTAATTGAGTGGATAAGCGGGCCGTTGCAGGCCGGCGTGTATAAATTCGCTGTTAAGGTTAGCGATAAATTTGGGAAGCAAAGCCTTGCCAGTGAGACCGGACAAATCACAGTGACACCTACTGCAAGGCCAGCTGAGCGAGTGAGTGTTTCATCGTTCGATAAGAATATAAATGAATTAGTCTTAAGCATTTCATAAGAGAGTAACAGGGAGAATAATTATGGCTGAGGTATATCCATCTGATAATGAGTTGTTGAATATACAGTCCGACAGTGAAACCGGTGTTGAGTTTATACCGACGGGACAATCGCCTTACTATCTGCAGTTCAGAAAATTGTTGTATCGCCTTTTACTTGCAGTAAAACGGGCGAATGATTTGAGGGTTTATGATGAAGGCGGTCTGGATATAGGTGTAAAAAGCGGCAAATTCTGGCTGGGGACGGAGTTGGTCAGCTATGGCGGTTCATCCGGAAATACTTTAGCCGACGATAAGGAAAACATTTATATCTATCTGAATTTGCAGGGCCAGCTTGTTACCAATGAGTACAGTAGTTTTCCCGATATGGCGGCTGTACCGCATACTCGGCTGGCGATAGTAACTACATCGAATGGTAATATTGATTCGATAACTGATTGCCGCACAGGTCATAATTTTGTGATACCGTGCGGGGCCGGTGGGGTGAAGAAAATTATCGAGGAACATACCTCTGATGATACGCTTACCACAGCGGAATCCGGCAGTGTGCATACTAATTTAGGTGCAAGTGGGGTGGTTACCCTTACCCTGCCGGCATCAGCCCCGGCTGGGACGGTGTTTACCTTTGCGGTTCAGGCGGCACAAGAGCTACGGGTCGACCCGGGCTCTGCAGCAATCAGAGATGACAGCGGCCAGACGGCCGACAAGTATAAATCGGCCGATGCGATAGGTGAGTGTATAACACTGATTGCCGATTCGAACGGAGACTGGGTGACAACAGCAAAGAACGGTACCTGGACAGAGGAAGCGTAAAACAGGTTGCAGAAGGTAGAATAAATGACTGATGTAAAGGCAGGACGAACGGCAGTTGAGCAATATAGAACCGCTCACGCTGCTTTGTATGCAGGCAAACAGGACGACACCATCCCCGCCCGGCATACACCGCTTATTAATCAGATGAAAGATGCTCTGCGGCAGGCGGGCTTCGAGACAATCGATGAATTCTTTAAGGAAAATCGAGAAGAAAACGCCAAGACGCTGGGATTTGCGTCCGTCAAAGAATTATTTGAAAAAGGTACGGCCGAACAAAAACAACAGTACAGAGAGATGTGGAAATAATGGCAGTTGAAACTTTAAGACCGCACGGAGATTACAGTGTTGAGTTAGAAACGACCTATTGTGGAGATGGTGATTACCATTATACAGAGGTAGATGAGGCAGGGGCACACGACTCTGATAATACTATGGTTTGGGAAGAAGAAGGTAGTCCCGCTGCGGACCTTTTTGATATACAAAATTCTTCTGTCGGAGCTGGAGAGATTACAAAAGTAACTGTTAAGGTAGTGTGGAAATATCAAACGCAGGAGTAATTAAATGGCCGCAACGGGTAAAATTCAGATATTGACTAATGGACACGCCCATTATGGTAGTGAAGTAAACTTACCAAGTGGTTATGAGGTTGCTTCTAAAGAATGGACAACAAATCCGGAGACAGGTGACCCTTGGACTTGGGACGAAGTAAATAGTTTGCTGGCTGGAGTTACACTTAAGGCAGGAGATGTTGAAGAAGAAGAATTTGCTAAGTGCACGAAGCTTTATGTTGAAGTGGAATACACTCCAGTACCAACAGGTATTGCCCGGCCGCTGGTTGGAGGTTCGTTGGCAGGAAATAGTTTAGTTGGAAAGGGATTAGCAAGATGTATTTAGGCGATTACAAAGAAGACAGCACGCTTTATTTCTGCTGGGGTACAAACGATAAAGATGGTGCGAGCATAACCCGCAGCACTAACGGGACTGTTCAGGTATATAAGGACGATGGCACTACCGAAAGCACAGTGGGGATAACCGATATAGAAGATTTTGACAGCCTGACAGGGATTCATAACTGCAAGATAGATTTTGATAGTGACGCCTTCTATGCGCCCGGGCATGATTATTCGGTTGTACTTGCCGGGGCTACAATCGATGGTAAAAGCGTTAATGCCGTGCTTGCTACTTTCTCGATAGAGAACAGGTTTGCAGGGAGTTTACTTTTTGAAAAGGCAGCCATGATGCTTGTCAACAAGGGCGTACAGAACAAGGTAACCGGTGTAATTAAGTACTATGACGAGGATGACGAAACGGTCATTCTTACCCACACACCGACTGATGGCGTATCGGAGATTACGAGAGAGTCGAGCTGATGGAAAGTGAGTGGTTAAAAGAAGCGCTGTTAAACGGGCAGACGAGCAATGGATTTAAGCTCGGCACTGTTTTGAGCCTGGGCTGGTTCTGGACGAGAGTTAATGGCTGTTCTGTGCTGTATCGCGGAGCCAGTATGGAGCTAATAGACTTTGAGAATATATTGGCTGTGGGTGAGCAGGATGCCAGCTCAATCTCACCACCCGGTTATGTTCAGCACAGTAGCGGCTCGACGTATTATTATGTTGTTCGCAGGGCCAATAACTGTGGCTGTCAGGAGTATACCGTCGCTGCCGCGGTCAAGGTTTCGATAGATGCCGACGGAGAATTGGCACAGCCGGAGCCGAACAGTGTTTTCGGTGCAAAAGTGTGGCAGGTGGCCGGCAGTAAGATACAACTTCTCTGGTTCTATTGTCCTCTTGAACAGCAGTCGGCGCCTGTGTGTTTCAAAATTTATTGTGACGGCGGAACGGGGCAAATCGATTATGAAAACTCAATTGCTGCGATTGACTATGCCGGAAGGAAGTTTTACAGCTATCAAAGTAACACACTTGATGCAGGTACATACTTGTTTGCCATAAGGGCCGAGGATGCCGACGGTACAGAGAATGAATCTTTAGCGGGTATAAGAATTGAGCTTAATGTTACAAGCCCTATCGCAATTGAGATATTAAGTTCCGAAGCAGTCTAATCCCAAAGAGGTTTTTAATGTCTAACAGGATTGATTTTTACCAAGCAGAGCAAGGGCGGTTTTCACAGCCATCGGCGAAAGTATCTGTCTTTTTTGAAGGGGTGCTTTGTCCTTATCTTGAGTTGATAGAGATTGTACATTGTGGCTGGCCGGGATTTAGCTGGGTGCGTTTGGCTTTGAATACGGCCGCTTACCCGCAGGCCGGCCCGACGGCTGTTGAAGAGATTGAGACTTTGTTTGGTATGGGAAAATCAATTTGCATTCAGCAGGTTTACAATTGTGCGGCGCCGGGTGTATCGGTTGGTAGTTTTCCTATTTTCGCCGGCCAAATAGAAGGCATTGAGACAAAATTGACCGGCAGTGGCGAAAGAGTTGAAATTACAGCGAAGGATTTCAGTGCAACTCTAAATCGCATCACTATCTATGGCAGGCGAGTGGTCAACCCGGATGGTTCGACTGTATTTTTGGCAGGCGTTGATACGATTTTTAACGAAGACGGCAAGGGCAATGCCTCAACTGAACCAGTTGAGAACGAGGGGAAGAGTTTAACGGTGTTTTGTACCGAGCAGACACAGTCGAAGCTGTGGAGCTATGCCGAGGTTATTAACTATTTGCTTTGTGAGTATCTGCCGGTGGGGCAATTGCAGATACCAGAGATTGAGCGGCTCCGGGTCCTGACTGAGAACCAGATAGTTCGGGACCTTGACGTTACGGGTTTAAGCATGTTGGAGGCGTTGCAGCGATGCTGTGAAAGAATTGGTTTGAAGTTTAAGTTTGTTTGTCGGCCTGAACCAGTGCATCCGGAGCAGGCGGTTGTATTCTATAAAAGTAGTTGCGGCAGGGAGGTTGAGTTAAACTATCAGCCTTGTGGCGAACAGTTTAATATTTCGAAGACAAACATTTCGGCTCTGCACAGCAGGAAGAATTTCTGGCCTGTAACACACAGATATATCGCCCAGGGCGACTTCAAGGTTTATGAAGCGACTTTTGAGCTGGTAAAGGCCTGGGACAGTAACAAGGAAGACACTGATTATAATAAGTTTTCACCTTTGACCAATCCCGACTTCTACCGTGTCAAGGACGTATATCGCAAGTGGTGTCTTAATGAGGCGGGTGATTACAGCAATTCGCCGTACAATCGGGGAGATGTTTTTGATTTTTCAAAGATTTTCGAGACCAGTAATTTCGTTCATTGCCGCAGGTCTTTTTTGCCCGTTCTAACGACTGATAACCAGGGTAAATCTCTGGGTTATTTTCTGGAGGTATCGTACGATAACGGTTCAAGCTGGCGGCAGTATCTTTATGCTTTTAATAATCTTCTCAATGAGTGTGGGGTGTGGCTCAGCAGCGAAGAGCTTGATGTTGATACGTGGGTGGCGGCATTAAAAGGGGTTCTGAAGTTCAGAATGACCGCATCGGTAATCAGTGATGAGCGGTTGAGTTGCGTAATTGCCGACGGCCCGGTTGGTTCGGCTGTTCCCGTGATTGACCATATTATTACCCTGCCTCGTCGGTTCAAATATCGTAAGGTAAGCGGTTGGAGTATTTTTGCGAATATATCAGACGATGCGCTGGGTACTGCCGACGAGGTTGACGACAGAGATGCCCTGTATGAATTTGTGCGTAAAAGGGCACAGGTTAGCTCTGAGACAATCGAGAGCGTTGATGTGCAGATGCCTTACCTGGCCTTTGATTACAGAGTAGGTGATAGAGTGACATCTTCGCCCGAAAGCAGAGACATGCTCGGTTGCAAGAGTGATAACCGAAGCACAAACCAAATAGAGCGTGTGCAGATGGATTTCGAGAAGCAGTGTACGAATTTGAAAATCATTCGGCAAAGGGGTCTGGGGTTATGAGCAGGCAGATGGATATGGAGAGTCGAGAGGAACTGGAAAGATTTGCCCGCAACCGTTCGCAGCAGAGGCAGGAGGTGGCGGTTGTTACTTCACCCGGTGCCCGGAACTTGGCTTGGGCGGTTAAGGTCAAAAGCCTTTCGTCGTACAATGTATATAACATCCGTGCGGTTGAGATAGGCGATGCCGGTTCACTGCCGGTTGAAATTGGCGATACGATGCAGGCGGTCAATCTGGCCGAATCGTTTTTGCAGCAAGGACAACTCTCAGCAGGGACATATGTGGCGATGTCTAAGGTGGGCGAAAAGAATGTTTTTTATGCACCGGTGTAAAGGCAGCTAAAGGTGCTGAACATAAAGCGAAAAGCAACAGTGTAAATTTGAGAATGGAAAATCGAAAGTTGAAAGTCGAAAGTCAATCCGGCTGGCAGTTTAATCGGCAGGTTAACCTTTCCGTGCTGGTTCAGCTGGTATTTCTGGCTGCGTTGATTGTGGGTAGCTGGGTCAATCTGCAGCGGCAGCTCGACCTGATGCAGAAGGATGTAACGTATTTGTGTCGGTGCCAGGAGAGTTTTGAGCGAAAAATCGAATCGCTTGCAGCAAAGAGTGTTTCGCATGAACATCGTCTGCGGGCGGTTGAAAGAGCATTTACCAAATCGGATATGCCGGAAGAGACTTTTTGAGAGCCGAATGTAAAGGAGAAATGATGAGAAAGATTTTAACGACATTGATGTTAGGGTGCTTGGTGTTGGCAGGTTGTGAAAGTCTGCGTTTTGGGCCGAGTGAAGACCAGAAGCAGAATGCCTGGCTACACAATCGGACAACTGCAGTAGCAGCACAAAGTGCCAGAGCCGAGGACGCATCGGAAAAACTGCAGGCATTAACGCAACTGTCGCAATTGCAGAGCAGGGCGTTTACATCCTACTACGGCCTGCCGAGGGAACTTCCACCGGCTCAATCGGCGGAAGAGATACTTGCCCAATCGAATTTCCAGCTCGCAGAGAGGGCTTTGGCTCAATCGGCTGAAAGGCCTGATGCGTTTGTACTGGCTGATAGTATATTTGAATTAGCTATCGGCATTTGTGCTTTGATGGGGGGTGTGTACGGGACAAGAGCGGTAGGATTCTTAAAAGATGCAAGAGCCAAGTCGAAGGCCCTGAAAGAGATTATCGAGGGTAATGAGCTTTTCAAGAGTAGGAACAGCGAATCTACAGAGGATTTCAAGGCCGCTCACAAGGACCAGTCGCCCGGCACACGGCAAATCGTAGCAGAAGTGAAAAGTAGCTGAACTCTCGTTAGCTGATAAAGCCTGGTCTGTCAATTTGCATCCGGGTTTGCGGTGCTATTTTTCCTTTTTAGTTCGAACGCTCGGACAATCACGTAGGCCACAAGGGCAAATACAAAGAATACCAGAAGCATCCAGGCGATGCCCTGAAGTGTTCCAATGATTGTTCTGTACAGTTCCAATACCCACCGCTCCGTATTTAGCTCGATTATTTTTGACCCTTCAAATCTCGGTTCGGTGATGTATTTTTCGAGGTCCCATATTCTTACGCCGCTGGATATTCCGGTTACATAGATTGCGAATTTGAGATACTTTGACCACGCCCTGCTGATTTGGTCTGAAATGATTCGGGCGAGAATTGCATTGATTGGCCCTGCAAAAATCAAAACAACGATGGAAGAGACCGCCAATGCGATTACAAATGTGATGATTAGAAGTGTGATAAACATGTCTTTCTCCTTCTTTAACAATAGAGATTTCTAACAATACAGCGGCGCCTCGCAGGTATGTCCTACGGCGCCGGCTTTAGTTAATTAAAAAATCACCGGTGTTGATTAGTCTTCCCTGATTTGCAAATTATAATCTTTGTCAAGTCCGGTTCAAAGCTTTTTAAGCGTTTTTTGTATGAGTTTGCAAATGAGATTGATTTGTTAGAGGAATTTGGTATTTTAATGGTGCTAAATGAGCAGTGAATAATTAAAATTACGCTTAAAGGGGATTTGATTGGTGCTATAGATTAGCCCAAGAAGGTTGCACACATAACAAACGGCGATGAAGATTTAAAAAAGATGGAGACGGCCGCCCCCCCAAAATTTTGGTCTATAAGGTTCAACCGTCTCCTTTGAAGAGGAGAGAGATTTATTTATTACCGGACTCAAAAAACTGCTTTTCTGTCCCAACTAAAGTTTAACTCATCTTTTGCCTTTCTCCAAATAATACGTTATAATAATTGGAAGGTTCGGGCAGATTTTTCGAAAAACAGACCGTCCTTAAATTAAATGAAAGTTTGGCCGCCGGAGCCTACAATAGCCCAATATGGTTCAGGTGGAGATAATCAATGATAGTCGGTGTGTTGACAGCACAAATGCATATGCAGGGGACAGCTTCGCTTAAGGAAAAGAGAAGCATTGTCAAGAGTTTAATCGGTCGGCTGAAAAGCAGGTTTAACATTTCCGTTGCAGAGGTTGACCATCAGGACAGTAAACAGCTTGCAGTCATAGGGATGGCAATGGTCTCAAACGACACTCGTTATATACACAGCAGGTTTGATAAAATCGTTGAATTTATGCGAAAGGACGGCCGCTTCTATCTTGGCGAGATTGAACGCGAAATCTTTTAGCTTTAACTTATCAGCCCTTTGTAACAGGATGTTGTGGTTCTCTCGGCCCCGATGTTAAGATGTCCATAAACCACCATTCGGGCCGGCTTCAAATGTCCCGTAAGCAACCTCAGTTTTGCAGCCGAGCAAGCTCATCGGCACACATTTTTGCCTGTCCCGGGTCGGAAAGTTTTTCGGAAGCGGCCTTGAGATATTTTACTGCCTGCTCGGGCTGATTTAGATAACGCGCATACATTATGCCCAGCATCAGCTGCACCTGCTCGATATATTCGTACTTGTTGTAGTGTTTTAGGAATTTTTCATAGGCCTGTGCTGATTCAGCGGGTTTTTTCTCGCTGGCAAGCTGATTGGCGATGTCCAGTAGCTGCTGTCGTGGCAAAATCTGCTCGCTATCAAGCTTTATCAGTTCCAGATAGCCCTCGGCCGCTGCCGACAAATTGCGCTGTGAAATCCTGCCGGTAATTTCGCTTCTAAGGTGGCTGATTGTTTCCATAAGCTGCTGCTCGGCTGCTGTTTTGACCTCTTTAACCTTTATCTTTTTGCTTTTCGCCTGGCCGGTGAAAGGTTCGTAACCGCGCGCAACGACGTCACGATATACCCGCCGACGATTCCATTGTTTGAGCATCGCCCAGAGGTCAAAATTGCTTCCGGTGATTAAGCCGGTCGCCAGCATCGTCAGCATTGCCAAGGCTCCGAAAGCGTATCCGGTAAGGTGCGCATCATAAGCAACCATTGGGATGTTTCTTTCGAGCATATTGTCCCAGACAATCAACTTAAAACCGATGAAATACAAAGCGGAAATTTCAATGGTGTCAATAAAAAAGAATATCCAGTAAAAGACCGTAATTAACGTCTGCGGGAATAAAACCAGATAGGCGCCGGTTACGGCGGCGACGGCTCCGCTGGCTCCGATGACACTGCCGCCGCCAATGAGTATATGGCCCATTCCACTGAATGCGGCACCGGCCAGGTAAAAACATAAATAACCGATGTTACCAAGCTTGTCGTTGACATTATTGCCGAACAGATACAAAAAAAACATATTGCCGAGGATGTGCATAAAGCCGCCGTGCAGAAAGGCATAAGTTATAAACTGCCACAGGAAAGGTCGCTCAGGCATCAGCACAAGCTGTTCTGCCCACGGTCGAAGAACCCACATAACATCCCTTGTCAGCGGATGGATGCGAGTCGAATACGTCAATAAAAAAATGATTACGTTGACACCTATCAGGGCGTAATTTGTGTATGGCGTTCGCCACGGCCGAATACTTGTCCGAATAGGAAATACAATAAACATA
>CAYXPG010000030.1:0-14581 GCA_964467205.1 uncultured Pirellulales bacterium
TTGTCGAACTCGCCGGCTCTTAATCGCTGCAGGTAATCACGTTTTTTCGCTGCGACCAGCCCGACCAAAACCACCAGGCCAATCAGGTTCGGTATCACCATCAAAGCGTTAAATATATCAGCCAGATTCCAGATAATCCTCAGCCGGCCTATCGCACCGACAACTATCAGCACAAGATATACATATCGATACCACTTAATCGCCCCCGCCCCGAAAAGATATTCGGCGCACCGGTCACCGTAATACGACCAGCTGATTGTTGTCGAATACGCAAAAAAGATTAAACCAAAACCAACGATGTATTGCCCATAGCCGAACAGCCCGATATCGAATGCTTTTGCCGTCAGAGAGCTGCTGGTCAAGCCGCTCGAGTGTGCGCCCGTAACCAGTATGACCAGCGCAGTAATCGAACAAACAAGTATAGTATCTACAAAAGGCCCGAGCATTGCGACGAAACCTTCGCGGGCCATTTCTTTGGTCTTCGCAGCCGCATGTGCCATCGGTGCCGACCCCAGACCCGATTCATTACTAAAGACACCACGCGCAACACCAAAACGTATGGCTGTCCCCATTACACCCCCAAGCCCGGCATAAGGAGTAAAGGCATATTTGAAAATCATCGCCAGGCACTCAGGTATTTTATGAACATTAAGGATAAGAACCACCGCCCCGCCCAGCACATATATAATGCACATCAGAGGAACCAGCCTGGCCGTCACGCCGGCAATTCGCCGAATGCCGCCCAAGATTACCAGCCCAACCAGTATTGCCAATATCAGACCAATAGTTAAGTTAAAGGAACTTACGCCAAAACCCGCTACTGTTATCTCTGACTGCTGCCAGCCTTCCGGCAGCACATATTTCAAACCATCAACCACCGAGTTGGCCTGCACCATATTGCCGATACCGAACGAAGCAATTATGGTAAATAATGCAAAGGCCGTCGCCAATAACATCCCCAGTCGACGTGTTGTCCCCTCCCCTGCCAAACGAACCAGCAGCATTGGCTGAAACCCTTTTGAAAGAAAATACATCGGCCCGCCGCTGGCTGAACCATCCTCGTGAATATTGCGAAAATGCAGCGCCAGCGAACAGGAGGTAAACTTCGTTGCCATTCCCACCAATGCCGTAATCCACATCCAGAAAACCGCTCCCGGCCCTCCCATCGCAATGGCGGTTGCCACTCCGGCTATATTGCCTGTCCCAATAGTTGCCGAAAGTGCTGTAGTCAAAGCTCGAAAGTGTGAAATGTCACCGGCATCTTCGATATTATCATATTTGCCGCTGACACATCCAACAGCATGAGCAAAATGCCGAAACTGTACGAAGCCCAATCGGATAGTTAGGTACAGACCTGTACCGACCAGCAGGAATATCATAACAGGCCCCCAGACTACCTCGCCAAGTCGTACAAGCACCTCTTCCATCGTTTTCTTCTCTTTGTCAAAAAATCTTTACTTTTGTCGGTTACTAAAACAAGTTCTAACACCAAGGGCAGTAGATATACCCGAATGCCGCAAAAACGTCAAGTTCGTTCTGAAGCTTCTTTACAGTCTTAACCGACCTCCGCACCCCCCTAAAGTTACGCATCGAAGCTTGACATTGGCCCTTTTTGAGTCTAAAATAATATCCTATGACTGACTCTGTTCCACGTGCAAAGAAAGCTAAACTTTCGGCCGCTACGGCTGCAGTTGCCCAGCAGCACCTCTCGGCCAATCCGCATTACCGCAAGAAAATATGGCTTGCTGCGGCGCTCATCATTGCCGCCGGCGTCACTGCCTATTTCAACAGCTTCCAGGGAGGATTTCTTCGCCCCGATGATGTGCTCTCCGTAACCGATAACCCCCACATCCAGAAACTCTGGCCGCTCTCGGAAGCAATATCCCTGCCGCTATGGAGTACCGGTGCCACAGTGGCCGGCCGACCTATCCTCAGTCTGTCTTTCGCTATCAACTATGCTTTCTCAGCCCTCGAACCCTGGGGCTATCACCTGGTCAACCTTATCATACATATCTGTGCTGCTCTGCTGCTCTTTGGTATCATTCGCAGAACTTTACACACAGAACAATTTCATCAGCACTTGGGGCCGAGAGCTTTACCACTGGCACTGACTATCGTGCTAATCTGGCTCGTCCATCCCTTCCAGACCGAAAGCGTCACCCAAATCGCCCAGAGGGCCGAATCGATGATGGGGATGTTTTTCCTTCTGACCCTCTATTGCGCCATTCGCGGCTTTCATAGCAACCGAAGAGGCCTTTGGTACTTAGCTTCGGTTCTGGCCTGTGCACTGGGAATGGGCACGAAAGAGGTTATGGCAGCCGCCCCGCTGATAGTCCCCTTATATGATTATGTCTTTGTTTCAAAATCCTTAAAAACAATGCTGCGGAAACGCTGGGGCCTCTACTTGTCCCTGGCCGCAACGTGGACGATTGTGCTTGCCCTGGCACTTTTCACGCACTTAAAACCTGCCGGCGATAATATATTTAATAAAAATTGGATGGTGCTGAAAGATGCAGACTGGCTCGGATTTACCCTGGCTCAACCCGCTGTTGTTCTTGAGTATCTCCGATTATCATTTTGGCCCTGGCCGCAGGGCTTCCAGGGATTACTCGCCCCGCCGCTTTTGTCAGGCAGCACGTTCGGCGTAACACTTTCTGTAGTTATTGTTCTTGCGCTGCTGGCTCTGATATTCTGGGGACTTTTACGTCATTCCTGGCCGGCCTTTACGGGCGCCTGGTTCTTTCTGATTCTGGCCCCATCATCGAGTTTCATCCCGACTTTGGATGTCTCAGGCTGTCTTCACCGAATGTATCTGCCGCTCTCTGCTGTGGTCGCAACTGTGATTTTTGGTGGTGATTACTTTTTCAGAAAGCTCTTCACCACCCGTCCGGGCCAACGCGCTATTAAAACGCTTACTCTGGCTGTGGTACTTGCAATCGTGGCAGCGCTTACTTTTATGACCTGGCAGCAGAACAAAAACTATCAAAGCGAAGTTGCAATGTGGACCAGCGTCTTGCGCCATAATCCGGACAGCACAGACGCTCATACTACTTTAAGCAAGGTATTTTCCGAGCAAGGGGATACCGTAAGAGCCAACTTCCACTCTCAAGAGCTTCTCCGAATTTATAAGGATAAATATGAACGTGCGATTCAAATCGACCCCAACCAAAAAAAAGCTCACTACAATCTCGGCATCGTATTCGCAAAACAGGGAGACATGGAACGGGCCAGGGTCGAATTCGAATATGAAATCCGTATCAATCCCAACCACGTCGAGGCCCACTACAATCTTGGCAATGTTTTCCTGACACAAGGTAAGCTGGACAAAGCCGCAGCAGAATACGAGCGGGCTATCAGCATAAAACCAGAGCAGTTTGCCGATTATATAATTGACCATGTCAATACCCAAATCAATGCCCGCATTAACCTTGGCAAGGTCTTGTTAGGACAGGGCAAACTCGACCAGGCCATTGCCAATTACGAAAAAGCCCTTGAGACAGCCCCCGATAATACAATGGCGATGAATAACCTGGCCTGGCTGCTGGCGACATGCCCCAAAGATAACTTGCGCAACGGCCCCAGGGCCGTCGAACTGGCCGAACGCATCTGCGATGTTACAAACTATCAGACACCGACATTTCTCAATACACTCGCCGCTGCCTACGCTGAAGCCGGCAGATTCACAGAAGCTGTAGAAATCGCAACAAAAGCCCTGACTTTGACAAAATCACAGAATGGCTCTGCTGCTCAGATAAAGCAAAGCCAGTTGTATCTTGAGCGGTATAAGGCAGGCAGACCGTTTCGCTACCGACCCTGACCGCAGGCCGGCCAGAAGGCAAGCACTGTGGAGATTTACCGTATCCTTTCATCGCCAAATTAAGTAAAGTATGCTTATGACAGAGCGAAAAAAGGCTAAAAAGAAAAAAACTAATCCCGTCAAAGATTGGCTTATCTATCTTGCGCTGCGCATTCTTACGATGTTTCTTCTTTTGTTCAATGTCGAAACCGTTCTCAAGTTTGCTTGTTTTCTCGGCCGGCTCTTATGGAAGTACTACCACCGCGGGCGAAAGCGGGCCTTGGACAATCTACGTGCAAGTTTCCCGCACAAAAGCGAGCAGTGGATTTGGCAAACCGGAAAAAGAAGCTTCGAGCACATCGTTATGCTGACAGTCGATATTATATTCACGCCACGGCTCGCAAAAAAACACAACTGGAGGGATTACTCACGTTACAAAAACATCGAAAGGGTCAAATGGCTGATACACGAGGGAAAGAGTCTAATGCTTCTCACCGGCCATTACGGAAACTTTGAAATTATGGGATATGTGCTCGGCCTGTTCGGTTTTAACACCTACAGCATCGCACGCCCGCTCGATAACAAATTTATCAACAACTATCTCTACGAAATCCGCCAGCGGGTCGGACAGAAAATAATAGATAAAAAAGGCGCCGCCGAAATAATGTCTGACTTGCTTGCGAGCGGCTCTACCCTCTGCTTTATTGTTGACCAGGATGCCGGCAAAAAGGGAATTTTTGTCGATTTCTTCGGCCGAAAAGCAAGCACATACAAGAGCATCGCCTTACTCGCCATCACAAATAATATACCCATAGGCATAGCTTACAGCAGGAGACTTGATAACCGGTTTTTCTTTGAAATCGCAATCAATCGACTGATTTTCCCGGAGGAATGGGCACAAAAAGACGACCCCATCAAATGGGTAACCGAAGAATACACCAAAGCAATCGAAGATTTCATCCGCGAAGACCCAACACAGTACTGGTGGCTGCACCGAAGATGGAAGCATCAGCCAAAAGAAAAAAGAGGAAAAACCCCCGCCGAACCTTCAGAAACACCGGCCGCCAATAACGTCAATACAGACAGTAATTAAAAAATGGCTCCTAAAATCCTTCTTGTAAATCCGCCTGTCTATGATTTTGCCGCCTATGATTTCTGGCTAAAACCTTATGGCCTATTAAGCGTCGCCGGATTTCTCCGCGGCAAAGCTGTTCTCTGCTTCTTTGACTATCTCGACCGCCTGAACTCCTTTATGGCCGAGAAAAAACAATTTCAATCAGACCGATGGGGACGTGGGCGATTTTACTGCGAAAAAATCCCCAATCCACCGCCCCTCTCGAATATCCCCAGACACTTTCGCCGTTTCGGCCTGCCCCGCCGTATGTTCGAGGATTTCCTCAGCCGAACCGCCCCATGTGATTTCGCCCTTGTGCAGACAACAATGACCTACTGGTATCCCGGCGTCAGCGAAGTCATAGAAGATATTCGCAAATTCCAGCCGCAGGCAAAGATTATTCTCGGAGGAAATTACGTAACGCTTTGCCCCTCCCACGCAAAAAAACTCGGCGCCGACCTGTTAATAGCCGCTGACAATCTCGAGCCGTTCTGGCAATTTACCAATATCACCGGCGACCTGAATCAGCCGCCGTTATGGGAAATTTATAACAGACTCAACGCAGGCGTACTGAAACTTTCCGATGGCTGTCCCTTTAACTGCACCTATTGTTCCGTGCCAAAGGTTTACGGTAAATTCAAACCCCGCTTTCCGCAGCGCGCTCTGGCAGAGTTACAGCTCCTGCTAAAGCTCGGCGCCGAAAATATCGCCTTTTATGATGACGCTTTGCTGTACAAAGCAGAAGAAGTTCTTATACCTTTCCTTAATGACATCTTAAAACGCAACATAAAAGTAAATCTCCACACACCCAATGCCCTTAATGCCCGTTTTATTACGAGCGAACTGGCCGGGTTAATGACAGAGGCCGGCTTCAAAACCTTCTATCTTGGTTTTGAGAGTGTCTCTTCACAGTGGCATCAGGCCACCGGCTCGAAGGTCCTCTCTGATGAGCTTGCCCGCGCCGTCGAACACCTCATCGCCGCAGGCGCTGCTGCTGGAAATATCACCGCCTACCAAATTCTCGGCCATCCGGCAATTGATATTCAGCAACTTGAAGTCTCGATGCGTTTTGTTAACAAATTGGGTATTCGTGGAATGCTCGCCGATTTCTCACCGATTCCGGGAACGCCCGACGGCGAGCTTTGCAGAAAATACGCAGACTTAAACGAGCCGCTTTTTCACAACAAGACCGCCTTTCCGATTATCCTGCTCGGCTTCGACGAAACAAACCGCTTAAAGGACCTCCAGCGAAAACTCAACCGTACCTTACCAAAATAATGGCCCCAGATTCGGTTTTAATGGGAGTTTGACCGAAACTTCTGATATACTCTCCTCTTTGGCGAAAGGGTTGAATTTGTGACAAAGCGCGCAAGCGGCATACTCCTTCATATAACTTCTTTGCCGTCAAAATTCGGCATTGGCGACCTTGGTCCGTCAGCTTATAAATTCGCCGACTTTCTCGCCGAGGCCGGCCAAAGTTACTGGCAGCTACTCCCCTTAAATCCACCCGCCGCCGCTCGGAGTCCATATAGTTCACTTTCGGCCTATGCGGCAAACCCATTACTTATCAGCCCCAAACTTCTCTATCAACAGGGCATTTTAACCCACAAAGAAATTCAGAACCCTCCTGCTTTTCCAAAAGACCGTCTGGATTATCGAACAGTGCTGCCTTACAAAACAAAGTTGTTAAACACCGCTTATGAGCGTTTTAAATCCATCGCTGGCGATTCGCACTTCGAGAGGTTTTGTCAGGACAATGCAACCTGGCTTGAAGATTTCGCCGCGTTCGTAACCTTGCGCAGGCGCTTCGGAACGGGCTTTTGGCCTGATTGGCCGCCGCCTTTCAACAACAAAAACAAAATCACTCAAAAACACCTTACCCCAAAAATGCAGGAGTCTATAAACAAGGAAAAGTTTCTGCAATATCAATTCTTCAAACAATGGTTCGCCTTAAAGCGGTATTGCAGCCGACTGGGTATCAAAATAATAGGAGACATCCCGATTTACGTCTCCTTCGACAGCGCCGATGTCTGGGCGAATCCGCATATTTTTAAGCTCTCGAAAAGCAAAAGACCTCGCTTTATATCAGGCGTTCCGCCGGACTCCTTCAGCAAAAAAGGCCAGCTCTGGGCCAGTCCCGTCTATGACTGGCCGGCACTAAAAAAAACCGGTTACGCCTGGTGGCTTCAGCGAATAAAGCACAACCTGAAATTATTTGACGTCATTCGCATCGACCACTTCAGGGCCTTTGTTGCATACTGGCAGGTTCCTGCCGGCCACAAAACCGCCGCAAAAGGGAAATGGGTACGCGCCCCCAAAGATGATTTCTTCAGAAAACTTTTTAAGCTCTTCC
Source organism: uncultured Pirellulales bacterium (assembly GCA_964467205.1). Classification (GTDB taxonomy): domain Bacteria; phylum Planctomycetota; class Phycisphaerae; order Sedimentisphaerales; family Anaerobacaceae; genus CAYXPG01. The sequence continues at coordinate 7,264 of CAYXPG010000030.1, forward strand.
CGTCCTGCCCGCTAATCGTCGAGGACTTGGGTTTCATCACCCCTGCCGTAAAAAAGCTCATCGAAAAATACCACCTTCCCGGAATGAGGCTCCTTCTTTACAGCTTCGGTGAGGATATGGCTGATAATGTCCACTCGCTCGGCAACCACATCAAAAACTCTGTCGTTTACACCGGCACACATGACAACAACACTGTAATGGGCTGGTTTGAAAACCAGGCCGGCCCGGAAGAAAAACAGCGCCTCTTTGCACAGATTGGTCGCAAAGTCCCGATTAACCAATTACATTGGGAGCTGGTTCGCCTTGCGATGAGTTCCGTTGCAAACCTTGCGATTATTCCTATGCAGGACATACTGGGTCTGGGCGACGAGGCTCGTATGAACCTGCCCGGCTCAGTTGATAACAAAAACTGGTCCTGGCGATTTGACAACCGCCTGCTCACTCCGTCAATCATCGCCAAGCTAAAAGCAATAACCAAAACCGCCCACAGAACCCCACTCTGATATCTCACCTCTAAATAACAAAATCATTGATATTGCCTTAGCAACAATATATACTCGGTAAGGCTTTGAAAGTAAGAAATGTTATGGAGGATTTTATTGTGCGACTAATTAAAATAATAATAGCAGTTGTCATTATAAGTGCAACGTTCAGCGGTGCTTCTTCAACTGCCGATTTCGACATCTCCGAATACTACGGTTTTGAGGAAATAGAAATAATCAAGCTCGACAAGGGTATAGAAGGTTTAATAACAGCCGACTTTAACGGTGACGGTCGAAATGATATTGCAGTGGTCAATAACAGTAAGGCCAAGATAGAACTTTTGATTCAGAAAGAAGGCATTGGTCCGGCTGAAGTAGCAACAATCGTTGACCCGGAAGAGGTAGAGATAAATTTACTCAGCTCTCGTACCCGCTTTGAGAAGCAGTCGATAGCAGTTGCACAAGAAATTTACAGCTTCGTCTGTGGTGATTTAAATTCCGATGGTATGATTGACCTTGCATTTTACGGTGCCCCGAAGGGCCTGTATGTCATACTTCAAAAGGCGGGCGATGCTGAACCAGACAAAACAAAGACTATAAACTGGCGAACAAGAAAGAAAATTAAGATTGATGATGGTCTTTTGACTTCCAGCGCGCTGGTATGTGCGGATTTGAATAACGACGGAGCGAATGATTTGGCATTGGCCAGCAGAGAGGCGGTTTACATCATCACGCAAAAAAAGGACGGCACGCTGTCTGAGCCGGTTAAGTATCCGTCAGCAGCGCGAATACTCGGCCTTAAAGCAAGTGACTTGAACGGCGATAATATAAACGACCTGATTCTTATAACAGCTGAGAAGGAAAAACCGATTCATCTTCGGTTCGGTCTTGAGACGGGACAACTGGGGCCTGAAGTAGAATTTTTTATTGAAAAGCCGTCGGTGCTGGATGTTTATGACGTTGACGGGTTGGCAGGGGACGAGATACTGACCATTGACAGTATCAGCAGGAGATTAAGCTGTTATAAATTTACCGCCGAAACGGAAAAAGACGCCGATTGGCCGATTTTGTTTTATCCGCTTGCTTCAGGCAAGGCAGATACGAAGCGTGATTTGGTGGTCGCCGATTTCGACGGTGACGGTCTTGCCGATGTAACGATAAGTGAGCCTGGCGCTGCAGAGCTTATTTTCTATAAACAAACGGCAGGGATTGGATTGTCGGAGCCGCGGAGATTTCCCGCTTTTGCCGATATTACGAACCTGTCGGTTGCAGATATCGACCGTAACGGCAAAGCCGAAGTCGCCGTCCTGAGCGTTAAGGAAAAGGTAATCGGTATAAGCAAATTTGAAAATGAGAGATTAACGTTCCCCAAACCTGTTGAAGTAACCGGCGAGCCGGTAGCAATGGAGCTTGCCGACGTTGATTCCAGCGGAAGTATAGACTGCCTTTATATATCAAGGAACACTGATGATGTCAGATTTCTAAGGGCTGTTTATAATCTGGCAGCATCTCCTGCGCCGAAGCCGGTGAAAACGGAGCCGAATCAGCCGGATGAGAGCGTAACCGACTTTAGTGATGAATTTCGCGAAGAAGGGCCGGCTTTGGAACTCAAAAAACTAACTTCCAATCCGGAGGGTTTGAAAGTTCTTGACGTTGACCAGGACGGGCTGCAGGACGTTTTGATATTCGTCAAATATGACGACCCTATACTGGTCCGTCAGTCAGAGAAGAGGCAGTTTGAACTGATTGATTCACCAAAGGCACAGGCAAGTCTGATTAAAGATGCGAGTCTTCGTTCAATCGCCGCTGCCAACGTTGACGGCAAGGTGGGCAAAGAGATGCTGCTGGCACAAAAGAATTTTGCAAGGAGCCTGGTTTTTTCAGAGGGCAAGAGGTGGAGTATTATCGACCAATACAACGCCAAGAACAAAGAGAACAAGATATCAGCAGTAGCTGCATTTAATATTGATGCCGATGCAGCAGCAGAGAACCCGACTATCCTGCTGCTGGATGGTTTAAAGGGTCAACTGCAGATACTTAAGGCCGGAGAGGATGGTACATACCGGCTTGAAAAAGTGGTGGACATCGGCAAGTGGAGTGAGGCGGCCCATTTAAAAATGCTTTTTACGCCTCTTACAGGCCGAGGAGGCAAGAGCATGCTGCTGTTTGACAGCGAGAAGTTTGCGCTTGTAACACCGCCGAGCAGCAGCAATATTCCGCAGCGTTTTGAGAAGCAGTTCAGTTACGAGACAAAAATCAAAGACGGTGTGTATGGCAACCTGACAGCGGGCGATATTAACTCCGACGGCGAGGTTGATATTATTATGGTGGAATACAAGCGTGGCGAATATGAAGATTATCATATCGAGATATTGACGCTTGATTCGGAATCCGAACCAATTCCCGCAATGCAGTTCAGAATATTCGAGGAAAAAACTTATCGGGGCCGTTCACGAAGAGCACCTGTTATTGAGCCGCGAGAGCTGAAAATCGCTGACGTTACAGGAGACGGCAAAAGTGACCTCGTAACGATTATCCACGACCGCATAATTATTTATCCTCAAGGTTAATTTCGTATTCGGCATCAGATGAAATGGTCGGCAAAAAAGGACAAGTTTTTGTTGCGCTTGGAGGCGAAGTTGACGGTTCAACGGCTGCTGTCCTGATGCAACAAAAGGGCGCAGCCGAAATGTAAGTGTTATTGTAACAAAGCAGAGGGGCGGTGGATGGATTGATAATGCATACGACCAAAAAAAACTTCAAGGACCTTTGTAATTCTGTTCTTTATTATGCAGGCAAATGACAACATTTTAAGTATTCTCAGGGAAAAAGAATACAGCACGATTCAGCAGAGCCGGCGGGGATTAATATTGCAGCCGGGCGCTATAGGCGATTGCATATTAACCCTGCCTTTGGCCGAATTTATGAAGGAATCGCTCAGGCTGGGTGGAATTGAGATTCTGGGACATACCGAATACATCGGAATACTGCCGGGCAGGACGTGCATTGACAGGGTCCGCTCTATGGATTCAATGGATTTGCATCGGTTGTTTACTGAAACAAAAGAATTCGACCTTGCGGACAAAGACCCTTTGATATATGTTTTTGCCGATTATGACTGGATAGTGACATTTATGGGTGAGCTGGACAGCAACTTTGAACAGAATTTGATATTCACGGCCCATTGCAGTCACAGCGCAGAAATAATAACCCTGTCACTGAAGCCGCCTAAGAAATTCTCAGGGCATTTAGTCAATTTTTACATACAGCAATTTGTCGAGCAGTGTGATATGCCTTTAGAGCCGATGCCGTTTTCAGGCGGTGAACAATTGATTAAAGCAACAGAAGCGGACAGAAAAAGAGGCAGAGAGCTCTTAGCAGAAAAAGACGTTGATTCTTCAGCTAAGCTGGTGGTGCTTTGTCCGGGCAGCGGCGGAAAAGAGAAATGCTGGCACATTGATAATTTTTTATCAATAGCAAAAGAGCTTACCTTTAAAGGCGCTGAAGTAATATTCCTTCTGGGGCCGGCGGAAACAGAAAGATTCAGTGATAAGATAATGAGCAAGATAAACAACGCCGCCCAGTTGCTAACAGATTTGTCTTTGACGGAGGTTCTGGGGCTTTTTAGCTGTGCGGATGGATTCGTCGGCAATGACAGCGGTATTACGCATTTGGCCGCCGGTTTGGGAGTGAAGACGTTAGCTGTTTTCGGCCCAACTAAGCCGGCTGTATATAAACCAATCGGGCCGGCCGTAAAGATATTTAAAAGCAAGACATCAACCTTTACGAAACAGCACTCTGTAAAACTACAGCAGAAAATTGTGGAGGCCTTGATGGAGGTTTCGTAGTTGACCGTAATGGTTATTCTGATATAATGCTCGAGATAAGAATATCCAAATGAGTGTGTTAAAGTTAAATGTAAAGGCGTCTGTATGCAGGCTAGGACGTTAGGGGAATTGGCTGAATACGTAGGCGGTCGGGTGGTTGGGGACCGCGATATTATAATCCGCTCAGCCGCCACACTTAAAGGGGCCGGTGAAGGTGACATCAGCTTTTTGGCCAACCGCAAATACGAAAGCCAACTCGAAACAACCAGGGCCAACGCAGTAGTGACAAGCAAAGAAATCAAGTCACCAGCCGCACTTTTGATAGTCGATGACCCTTACTTTGCCTTTAGAGAGATTGTTGTTTTACTGCATGGGCACCGCAAACACAAGAAAACAGGGACCAGTGATAAAGCTTCGGTAGCTAAAACAGCGGTATTGGGCAAAAATTGCCAAATCCATAATTTTGTAACCATCAGTGATAACGCCGCCATCGGTGACAGGTGCGTTCTCTATCCCGGCGTTTTCATCGGTGAGAAAACAATAGTCGGTGATGATTGCATTCTGTATCCTAACGTTGTGATTTATGAGGACTGCAGAGTTGGGAACAGGGTAACCATCCATGCAAACTCAACTATCGGCGAGGACGGTTTCGGGTTCGCAACACATAAAGGTGAGCATCATAAAATACCCCATATCGGCAGAGCGGTAATCGAAGACAACGTTGATATTGGAGCGTGCTGCGGAATTGAGCGGGGCACATTAGACGATACCGTCATAGGAAAGGGAAGTAAGCTTGGCGACCTTGTGAAGATAGGGCACGGTGTAAAAATCGGCTCGTACAGTCTGCTTGTGGCACAGGTAGGTATTGCCGGCTCGACGACTGTCGGTCATCACTGCGCACTCGGCGGCCAGGCCGGAGTGGTCGGGCACATCAATATCGGAAATAAGGTAAAAATAGCCGCCCAGTCGGGCGTGATTAATGACGTTGAGGACGGAAAAGAAATTGCAGGCACACCCGGCATCGATGCAAACATGGCGAAACGAGCTTATAGTCTTATAGAATATCTGCCTGAGATTCGCAAAAAGATTCGTACAGTTGAGAAATGTCTGGCCAAGCAGGAAAAGCCTGCCAAATCTTAGCCGAACCGGTTTGGACGGACAATAAGCTTATGGCAACCGAAGAAAAAGTAATTGGATTGATTGCCGGAGACGGGCGGCTGCCATTTATGGTTGCAAAGGGAGCTAAGGATGCGGGACTGAAAGTTATCTGCGTTGGTTTGGCAGGTTATGCAGAAGCCAGGTTGGCCAACGAAGTCGATGAATTTTACATTGTTGAAATTGCCCGGCCTGGAAGCTGGCTGCGGAAGTTAAAAAAACATGGTGTAACCAAAGCGATTATGGTAGGAGGCATCGCCAGAAGACAAATTTACATCCGCCGGCGAATCCTGCGCTACCTGCCTGACTGGCGGTCATTCCGAGTATGGTACTGGCGGCTTCGCCATAAAGACAAACAGCCCGATATGATATTAGGCGCCCTGGCAGAAGAGCTGGCCGGCGGCGGGATAATTCTGGAGGACACAACAATGTACTGCAAGGAACATATTGCAAGCACAGGAACGATGACCAAATCACAGCCGAGCCCATCAGTTAAAGACGATGTCGAGTTCGGCTGGGAAATAGCTAAAAAACTCGGCGAACTGGACATAGGCCAATCGGTCGCAATTAAAGAAAAAGCGGTACTCTCGGTGGAGGGGGCCGAAGGGACGGCAGAGATGATTGAGAGGACAGGGAAATTGTGTAAAAATGGCTCGTGGACACTTCTTAAAGTAGCAAAGCCGAACCAGGATTTGCGATTCGATGTGCCCTGCATAGGGCCGGATACTATTAAAAGTCTGGCTGAAAATGGGGGCAAATGTGTGGTTGTCGAAGCAGACAAAACAATAATCATCGATAAGCCGCAAACACTAAATCTCGCTAATGAACTGGGCATAGCTATTGTAGGACACTAACATCGTGGCTGATGATTTCGATAAAATACGGCGGGGAAACTGCACGCTATATATTCACAAAAATTTTCGCAACGAAGAGCTTGAAGAGGCCTTAACAGCCGGCAAAGAAAAACTGCAGCAGTTATACAAACCAACGGCGGTTGAGTCATCAAAATTCGCACGTGTGTATCAATTCACAGCGAAGTTAAACAATACAGAGAGAACAGTTTACTTTAAGCAGTATCTCAGCAGGTCGGCCATAGATTTAATTAAACATCTTTTGCGCCCAAGTCGGGCGAAGCGGGCATTTAACGCAACACAAATGTTAAAGGAGAACGGCTTTGAAGCGCCTGCCATTATCGCAATGGGTGAGCGCAAATCCGGTTTTTTCAATACAGATAATTTTCTGTTAACCCTTGAGGTTGAAAACGGAAAACGGATTTATGAAATTATTCCCAACAGCGTTTCGAATTTAACGGTCGAGCAATTGCGAGATAAACGAGAGTGGCTGCGAGTGCTTGGGCACACAGTCGGCCGAATGCACAAGGGCGGTATTTTTCACGGTGATATGCGGCTTGGGAACGTGCTGGGACGAAAAAATAAAGATGGGCGGCAATTCTTTTTTCTTGATAATGAACGGACAAAAAAATTCCGCAGACTGCCCTTTCGGCTGCGAGTAAGAAATCTTGTGCAGCTTAATATGTACCGTACAAAGGCCGTGACCGACAGCGACCGTATGAGGTTCTTCAAGGAATACCGGGCGGAAAATAAAAACAGCAAAAACGGAGAAATTCGGCTGATAAAAAAAGTCGTCAAAATAACCAATCGCCGGTTGGAAAAAAAGTGTAAAAAATTGGGTTTGAATTGGCTTTGAATTGGGTTTGATTGGGTTTGAATTGGGTTTGATTGGGTTTGAATTGGGTTTGATTGGCTTTGAATTGGGTTTGTTTTTCTTCCAAATAGCCATTTTTGGCGCAAAATCGGGGGAAATTGGGTTTGTTTTGCATAAAAAGGTTTTTTT
>CAYXPG010000031.1:0-14054 GCA_964467205.1 uncultured Pirellulales bacterium
AGTATGCTGCTTTGGCTTAAATAATTTCGTCCGGAGGTTTGATTTTTGGCTATGAATATTCAAATTGAAAAGATGACTATCGAACATTACGAGCAGGTCGTTGCCCTGTGGTGCGGCTTTGAGGGCGTAGGGTTGAGTCATGACGATTCGAAAGAAAATATCTCGCGATTTCTCAGCCGTAATCCGGGGCTGAGCCTTGTGGCCTTTGATGGCGACTGTCTTGTCGGGGCGGTCCTTTGCGGCCATGACGGCAGAAGAGGGTATATGTACCACCTTGCGACAAAGAAGGATTATCAGCGTCAGGGAATCGGCAGCACTCTTGCCGAACGAGCTCTGGCAGCTTTGAAAGGCCGGGGCATCAACCATTGCCATGTTTTTGCTTTCAGCGGCAACAGACCCGCAGTCAAATTCTGGGAAAAATTAGGGTGGGAGCGATTCGAAGAAGTGGCCAACTTTATATCCGGGGATATTAGAGAGCAGCTGGCAAAATTCCGAAGATAAGCCGCAACCCACTGGCCTCTTAAGGGTAATGACTTAGAATTTGAACTGGTCTTTGAAGACGGTTTTGAAATCGTAAATTTCGTTGAAGTCTTCAGGTGAATCGGTTGGCTGGGCGCTCATCCATTTATTCTTTATCATCAGATAAACTATTTCTCCTAAATCAGCGGTGCTTTTTATGCCCCAGTTGTTTAATACCAGCATTGCCAGTCTTCCCCATTTTTCGATGGCCAGCTTTCTTAGTCCCTCGCAAAGTTTCTGGCCGGTAACGTGACTGGGCTTTTCGGTGAGTTTTTTTGTAGTATAACCGAGGCCCTCATAAACAAAATGTATTGCCTGGGGGCTGAATCGGCCGTCCGCTCTTGCAATCTGTTCGAGCTTTTTCTTCATCTTTTTTGAACCAAAGATATCAGGGTTCTAAGAAACTCTTTGGCCGGGCTTTGCTCCGGGGTCTGCGGTCAGCATAAAGATATCTTTCCCTCCGGTGCCGGATGCCAGAATCATCCCTTCTGAAAGGCCGAATCTCATCTTTCTGGGTTTCAGGTTGGCCAGATAGACTACAATTTTGCCGACGAGCTGCTCGGGTTCATAGGCGCCGGCGATGCCGGCCAGAACGCTTTTTTGCAGGCCGTCCACATCCAACTGCAACTGCAATAGTTTGTCGGCACCTTCGACCCTGTCGGCGGCGGTGACCCGGGCAATTCTTAAATCAATCTTTGCAAAATCCTCAATAGTGCATTCCGGCGCTATTGGTTCGCCGCCAGAACCCTGCTGCTGTTCGGAACTTTGGCTTTCCTTACTCTCTTCTATCATCGCATTGACCTCACTTATATCAATTCTATCAAATAACCTTTCAAACTTGTTAATTTTGTGGTTGAGAAGCTGTGTTTCGACATCCGCAAATAAGAGTTCATCGACATTAAGAAATTTTTCCACCTTTTCGGCATATTTCGGCAGGATGGGTTTCAGGTAAGTCGTCAGGATGCGTACAGCGTTAATCGTGGCGGTAAGAGTTGTCCTCGTTTTCTCAAGGTCTGTTTTTACTGTTACCCAGGGCTGGTTCTGCTCGACATAGCGATTTGCATCGTCGGCCAGTGAAACAACTTCCCGAACGACAGCGGCAAAATTAAGATTCTCATAATTATCTATAATCTGTCCTTTTGCAGCGGCAAGTTTATTGATTAATACGGTGCCGGCCTCGTCCAGTTGGCCAAGCTGTGAATCAAGTTTTTTAGTCAGCATCGGACCCGAACGCGAGGCCATGTTTGCAAATTTGCCGACAAGGTTGGAATTGTTTTTGCTAAGAAAATCTTCAATGCTCAGGTCAATATCTTCTATGCCGCTGGTCAGCTTGCTGGCATAGTAATAACGCAGAGTCTCCGGGTTGAGATATTTGAGGTAGGTGGCCGCCTTAATGAAAGTCCCTCGTGATTTGCTCATTTTTTCGCCGTTTACGGTTAAAAAGCCGTGCACGAAAAGTTTGTCTGCAGTTCTGAATCGCGCACCGATGAGCATTGCCGGCCAAAAAAGTGCGTGAAAATACATAATGTCTTTGCCGATGAAATGATAAAGTTCGTATTGCCCGCTGTTCCAGAGTTCGTTAAAATCGAGGCCGTTTCTGTCACAATAGTTTTTTGCAGAGGCCATATAGCCGATAGGCGCATCGAGCCAGACATAAAAAAATTTATTTTCCTCTCCTGGTATTTTAAAGCCGAAATATGGTCCGTCTCTGGAGATGTCCCAGTCCTTCAGGCCGACATCGAACCATTCGTTAAGTTTGTTTGCGACGGATTTTTGTGTGTATCCTTTTGCAATAAGCTCCTTTAGTTGTTCTTCGTAATCGGCGAGTTTGAAAAAATAGTGTTCAGAAGTTTGCAGAGTCGGCTCTGCACGACAGGTTGCGCAATACGGGTTTATAAGTTCGGTCGGCTGATAGGTGGCGCTGCAGTTTTCACAGGAATCGCCGTACTGGTCATCTGCCCCGCATCGCGGGCAGGCGCCGCGAACGTATCTGTCAGGCAGCGCCATTTTACAGTTTTCGCAATAGGTCTGCTCAATAGTGCGCTTGACGATTGAGCCGGCTTCGTGAAGTGATTTGAAAATCTGCTCACTCAAAACCTTATTTTCCGGCGAATGCGTCGAGTAATAATTATCGAATTCGATGTGAAAACCGTCAAAATCAGCCTTGTGTTCAGCGTACATTCGTTCAATGAGCTGCTCGGGTAATACCCCTGCAGCCTTGGCACTTATCATAATAGGTGTACCGTGGGTGTCATCGGCACAGAAATAGAGACATTGGTTGCCGCACATTTTCTCAAAGCGCACCCAGATGTCCGTCTGGAGATATTCGACGAGATGCCCTATGTGTATGGAGCCGTTTGCATAAGGCAGAGCTGAAGTTACAACGATTTTGCGAGGCATATCTCACCTTTAATGATTACGGTAGTTTATTATTGTTTTGCTCGTGTTTATTATCGTTTTGTGAATCGGTTTGCTGTATGTTATCCGGAGCATCGTCCCGAGCATTGTCCTGTTTTGGCGTATCGGCCGGCTCATTGTCCTGCGGTGTGTCGGGCTGCCGGGCCTCTTTTGGCATATCATCGGGCGTTTTGTCCTGCGGAGTATCGTCCTTTACTTTCTCTACTTTCTCTTTTTTTGGCGGAGACGAAATTATCTCAAGCTCCTCAAGGGGGACGGTGACTCTCCGAGCATCTCCAAGTTCCACCATAACAAGTTGTGTCAAAATCTGGACGTCTGCAACTTTGCCTTCGCCAAATGTGGTTTTTACTTTGGTGTTCTTTTTCGGCAGTGCTTTCTTGAGCTCGATATAAGTTTTGTCTTCGTATCGCAGGCAGCACTTCAATCTGCCGCAATAGCCGGAAATTTTTGAAGGGTCAAGTGTCGCCTTCTGCATCTTCGCCATTCTCATATTGACGGGTTTCAATGCTTTAAGGAATCCTCTGCAGCAACATTCCTGTCCGCAGCTTTCTACATCACCGAGCAGTTTTGCCTCGTCACGCGAGCCGATTTGGTGCATCTCGATTCGGGTTTGATATTCGTGAGCGAGTTTTTTTACCAGCTCTCTGAAATCAACTCTGCCGTCCGACTTAAAATAAAAGACTATCCTTTCTCCGCCAAAAATGTGTTCGGCATCGACTATCTTCATCGGCAGCTCTATCTCTTCGACAAATTTTCTGCAGGTCTGCATTTCCTCGTGTGCTATTTTTCTAAGGTGTCTTTCTTCGCTGATGTCCTCGGCTGTTGCATACCGAATGACTCTGCCGCCGGGTTTGGAGGAAAATTCAATTTTGCTGTTGTCAAAATATTCTTTCACCTGTTCGGGGCTTAACTTGAATTGACCTGCCTTGTAAGGGCAGAGTTGGCCCACGAGATGGCCTAATTCAAGACCTTTTTCGGTCTTGACTACAACCCGAGTGGGCACTTTAGGTATATTTATCTCGCGGTGCTCAAAGAAGCCCAGAAGGTTCATTCGCCCATAGCGGACCAACATATACTTCTTGTTTTTTGACTGTCTGAGTCTTGTTGAGACGGTCTTGGCCATTTCAATTACCTGAGGTTAATATACACTTTGATAACAACATCCTTAAACCTTCATTGTATCAGAAACGGCAAGATTTAACAATAACTGTTCGAAAATTAGCTTTTCATTAACGGATGCATCAATCCATCGCAATGCCTCGTAGCAATTGCTGATTTTTCCCGCTATCTGCTCGGCACTAAAACGCCCGGCGAGCTTTGTTATTTCTTCTTTCTGGTCAAAATTGATGATATTCTTATCAGCTTCGAGTCCAAGTTTCATCGCATCTTGCAGGGCCGATATGACTATCCTGATGAGAGTTTTGGAAGCCCTTCGATTTATATCGGTTTTACTGGTGGCGGCCTCGAGTTTCGCCGAAGCAGCGGCGATGCTCTTGCCCTCGTCCAAAAAACGCCGGGCAAGCTCCAGCGCATCGGCATATTCAAAACTCGAAACAGAAACGACCAAATCCTCCTTTATTTGATACAGATTAGCATCGGCCAGTTCGAGATTTGCCCACCGGCAGCCCTGTCCCAAACTGCCTTGTGCCAGCCGCCCAAAGTATTGAGCCTGTTTTTGTCCGATGCCCGTTTCCATGAGTTTGCCGATTATTATTTCTTCATCAATTGGTGCGAAACGGATTATCTGGCACCTCGACTTGGTGGTTGGCAGCAGCTTTTCCAGCCGGGTGCACAGCAGGATAACAAAGCAGTATTCGGGCGGTTCCTCCAAAACCTTCAGCAGTGAGTTCTGGGAAAAGGCGTTGAGTCTTTCGGCTTCGCTGACGACAAAGACCTTGCTTTTTGAGAGGGTCGGCCGCATCGATACTTTGTCGATTAGAAACTCCCGGACAACATCTTTCGGCAAATCAACAGGTGTTTTTTTGCCTTTATTATCTCTTGTAAATTCGAGCAGCTCTTTGTAGATAAGGTTGAAGTCGGGATGCGAGCCGGCCTTGAACAATTTGCAGGACTCGCATCGGCCGCAACTGTCGGCAAATTCGCCGGAGCCGGTCTTTTCTTTAACAGGCTCTTTGCAAAGCAGCAGTTTAGACAGCTCGCAGGCGGTCTTGAACCTCCCAACGCCTTCCAAACCGGAAAAAATGTATGCGTGCGGCATCCTGCCGCAGGCAAAAGCCCTTTGCAAAATGCCAATCGCTTTGTCCTGACAAAATATTTCCTTAAGCGACATAATTTAGATCAGCTGCAGTAAACGCAAAAAGATTCGAAAACTATAAAAACATTTCTTCGGTGATTTCTATTATTTTTTTGTGAACGGTTTCAATATCTTCGTTGGCATCCACAACGGCAAAATCCTTGCGATGCTGAGCAAGTCTTAAAAATCCCTCACGCACCTTTTGGTGATACAGGTCACCTTTCTGCTCCATCCTATCAGGTTGGCTGGTTAGTCTGGCTGAGCCGGTTTCAAGGTTGACATCAAGTATGATAGTCAAATCAGGCCAGGGCCTTTCAAGAGAATCGGTTGCAATTTTTATGACCTTGTCTATACCGAATCCACCTGCATAGCCCTGATAGGCACAGGTGCTCGAAAGCCATCTGTCAAGTACCACGCATTTACCTGCCTGCAAAGCGGGTGCTATCTTTTGAGCCCAAAGCTGCGCCCTTGCAGCCATATACAATAATAACTCGGTGTGGGTATTCATTTTGAGATGTTCAGGATTCAGTAGGATTTGTCGAATTTTCTCGCCGATAGCTGTAGTTCCGGGGTCGTGGAAAACCTCAACAGCAACACTCTGCTGCTCAAACCATTGGGCCAGACGCTCTGCCTGCGTGCTCTTTCCACAGCCGTCCGGACCGTCAAGTACAATAAATTTGCCTGAAAACCTACTATCCAAAATCGTTGCTCCCCTCAATAGTCAATAATTATAACCGACAATGCGGCAGGTCTTATTATTACATTTAAAAATCCTATCTTGCGAGTTGGAAATTATCATCTCCGACTAATTGTTTCATTTTTCTGCAAAAATCTAAATCCGGGTTTACGGAAAATTCTCTGTCGGCGGCTGTATAAACTTTACCTTTGTCGGTTGTTACCGCCACATAAACGGGGCTTCTGCCTTTGTGGCTTTGGCAGAGGCTTTTTATCATCGCCACCTTTTCTTTGCTGACCTCTCCTGCATTCAGGTGAATCTGTATCCTGGCGGCAATCTTTCCCCTGACCTCGTCCAGCTTTATCAACTCCGAGGCAATGATGTTGGGGTTTTCCCTTCTGTAATCAAGCCGGCCCCTGACAAAAACAACCGTGTCCTCAATAAGCAAATCAGCATATTTGTTCAGCACATCAGGGAACATTACCACCTCGACAGAACCCTGAAGGTCTTCGAGTACGAAGACGGCCATTTTAGAGCCGGCATTTCTCCCCTTCCTTGTCAAGTGCTCTCTTTTCTTGGTAATCATTCCACCTATTACGATTTCACGCTCCTGGCCGTATTCGGCCAACTGCGAGGTGTTGAGCGTGGAATAAAAGTTTATCATCTCGGCACAATGGCTTAACGGGTTGCTGGTAACATAAAAACCCAGAACCTGTTTTTCATAAGCGAGCATTTGCGGCTCCGGCCAGGGGTCAACTTTCGGAAGCGACTGAGCGTCCTCTGAATACTCTGCTTCGGAGGTTTGGGCAAAGAAGTTCATTTGGCCGGTTTGCCTGTCATCCTGTAATTCAGAGCCGATTTGCATTGCCTTTTCAAGCCCCGCCAGCATCTGGGCACGGTTGCCGCCGAGCTTGTCAAAAGCGCCGGCCTTTATCAACGACTCGATGACCTGCTTATTGGCAGCCCTTAAATCGACATTTTCACAGAAATGAAACAAGCTGTGAAATCGGCCGACTTCTCTGTGAGCAGCGATGATTTGTTCGACGGCCTTTTCGCCGACACCTTTTACAGCAGCCAGACCAAAACGTATTACACCCTTTTTATCATCGCCGACTCCCTTATAAAGAGGAGTAAAATCAACGCCGCTTTCATTGATATCGGGCGCCAGTACCTCAATACCCATTTGGCTGCATTCGGCAATATAATCAACGACCTTGTCGGTGTTGCCCATTTCATAAGTCAGCAAGGCGGCCATAAATTCAATTGGCCAATGGACCTTCATATAAGCTGTCTGGTAGGCAATGAAGGCATAGCGGGTCGAATGGCTTTTGTTGAAGCCATAGCCGGCAAAACGCTCGATAAGTTCGAAAATCTGCTGGGCCTGGCTTTTCGTCAGCCCTTTACTCGTGCAGCCGGTTATGAATCTTTCTCGCTCCTTGGCGATGGTTCTGGCCTTCTTCTTGCTTATTGCCTTGATTAAGGTATATGCCTCCCGAAGCGGTATGTCACCCAGTGAAAAACAGATTCGCATAACCTGTTCCTGATAGACCATAATGCCGTAAGTTTCTTCGAGGATTTCCTTCATAACAGGGTGCGGAAGGTCCCATTCCGCGCCGTGTTTCCTCTCAATATAATCAGGGATTAGTATCATAGGCCCCGGACGATACAGTGCATTGGCGGCAATGAGGTCCTCGATTCTGTCGGGCCTCATTTTCATCAGCAAGTCCTGCATCCCGCCGGACTCAAACTGAAAAATACCCTTTGTTTTACCACTGGAGAAAAGTTCAAAAACATTTCGGTCGTCAAGGTCGATGCTTTCCAGGTCAACCTCTTTGCCGTGAATATCGCTGACCAGTCTTCTTGCACGTTCAAGAACGCTGAGAGTCTTTAGCCCGAGAAAATCCATTTTTAACAGACCGACTTTTTCAACCATTGGGCCTTCGTACTGGGTTACAATATCGTCATCATCGGAGCCGGGCGCTTTGTAAAGAGGTATGAAATTTGTCAGCGGCTCATCGGCAATGACAACGCCGGCTGCGTGGACGGAAGCATGACGGGCAAGGCCTTCGAGGCGTTTGCAGATGTCGATAACATCGCGGGTTTGTTCGTTTTGCTCATAAGCTTCTTTTAACTTGGGTTCTGTTTTGAGTGCCTTATCAAGCGTAATACCGAGAGAATCAGGAACGAGCTTGGCCAATCTGTCGGCCTCAGATAAGGGAACGTTTTTGACCCTGCAGATGTCACGGATGACGGCACGGGCCTTCATCCTTCCAAAGGTTATGATTTGTGCGACGTGGCCGTACTTTTTGCGAACGTAGTCGATGATTTTTGGTCGGCTGGTTTGGCAAATATCGATATCAACGTCCGGCATCTCATTTCGCTGCGGGTCCATAAAACGCTCGAAAAGCAAATCGTATTTTATTGGGTCAACATCGCACAACCCAAGGCAGTATCCAACGAGTGTGCCTACGGCACTGCCCCTCGCTCCCACAGGAATATTGTTCTCATGTGCGTAGCTGCAGATGTCCCAGACAATAAGAAAATAGCTGGCAAAGCCTTTCGATTTGATTACATCCAGCTCCCTGTCGAGCCGGGCTTTAATCTCATCGGTAATCTGGACGTAGATTTTCTCAGCATTGCTATAACAAAGTTTTGTCAGGAACTCTTCTGCACTTGAACCGTCGGCGGGCTTGAAACTCGGGGCGTGACGACTCTTTAAGTCAAGCTCAACATTACATCGCTCTGCAATGGCCAAGGTATTGTCACAGGCCTCGGGCACATCGGCAAAAAGCTGCCGCATCTGTTCGGGGCTTTTCAGGAAAATATCTCTCGGGTAAACCATCCTGTTGGGGTCGTCGGCGTTCCGGCCGGTGCTTATGCAGCATAAACAATTGTGGGCTTCGTAATCATCTTCGTTTAAAAAATGCACATCGTTGGTCAGAACCAGCCCCAGGCCCATTTTTTTAGCAAGGTTTATCAACGCCTGGCGAATCTGGGGGTCTTCATCCTCATGGTCCTGGATTTCAACGAAGAACCTCTCGGTGCCGAATATTTTTATATAACTTTCTGCAGCGGCAGCAGCGGCGCTCTCATCACCCCTGGCTAAAAGCGCCGCAAGCTCGCCCTTTAAACAGGCTGAAGTGGCAATTAAACCTTCATTCAGTTCGCCAAGGATTTCCTTATCGATTCTTGGCCGATAGTAAAAACCCTCGGTATAGCCAATACTTGCCAGCTTTAAGAGATTGCGATAGCCGGTATTGTTTTCAGCCAAAAGTATCAAATGATAGGCAGCATCGCTTATGGATCTTTTTTGTTTGTTAAACCTGCTGTCCGGAGCGACATACGCCTCGATGCCAATGATAGGTCTTATATGAGCGGCCAGCGCTTTTGTGTAAAATTCCACCGCTGCGAACATATTGCCGTGGTCGGTAACTGCAACGGCGTCCATATCGAGCTCTTTGCATCGTTTGAGCAGCTTGTCAAAGCTGATTGCGCCGTCGAGGAGCGAGTACTGACTATGCAGATGAAGATGCGTAAATCCTTTAGCTGGCATAAGTTAAACCGTCCTTAAAACACGATTACTGCTGATATGATACCGATTGCAGTTTACTCTGTCAAGGCAGCTTTATGTGTATTTATCAAGTGGATATATAAAAAATCCTTGTGGCAGATGTGGGCAGCTATTATAATAATCAGGTACAATTTGGTTTTGCCAGGGGAGCTGAGTGCCGGTTTTCAAACCGGGACAAAGCTGAGAAATCCGGCACCAATTGGGTGTAAGTTCGATTGATGCAGGGTGACCCTATGAACCTGCTCGGGTTAGGACCTGCGAAGGAAGGCGTACAATAAAGAATTGAAGCGCTCCTTTGACAGGAGTGCTTTTTTATTAAATTCGAAATAAGAAAGGGAACAAAAATGAAGGAAACTGATATTTCACGGGCAATTATAACAGAATATAACAAAAAACTGCTGGAGCATCTTGAAAATGACGTGGTTATAGTCGGCGCAGGCCCTGCCGGTCTAACCGCAGCATATTATCTCGGCAGTGCAGGAGTGAAAACAGCAGTGCTCGAAAAAAGACTTTCAATAGGCGGTGGAATCTGGGCGGGGGCCGCAGGTTACAGCACCGTTGTCTTTGAAGAAAAAGAAATTTTGGACGAACTTAACATTACTACACGAAAAGAAAAAAATCTGTACATAGCAGATGCAATAGAATTTGCAACGGCCCTGGGCTACAAAGCCAAAAAAGCAGGAGCAGAAATCTTCAACTTAACAGAGGCCGAAGATATTATTCTAAAAACGGACGCTGTCGAAGGCGTTGTAGTCAATAGTACGCACTTAAGGATGGCCGGCCTGCCGGTAGACCCGTTTTGCATTTCTTCGAAATATCTTATCGACGCAACGGGACACCCTGCCGAAGTAGTCGCGATGCTCAAAGAAAGAAAGCCGGAGCTTTTTCCGAACAAGATAAAGGATGGTTTTATGGATGTCGAAGCTTCCGAAGCCGGTGTCGTGGAGAAAACCGGTGAAGTCTATCCGGGGCTTTACATTACAGGTATGTCTGTATGTGCCGTCTATAACCTGCCGAGAATGGGACCGATTTTCGGCGGGATGCTTAAATCCGGCAAAAAAGTGGCTGAGTTGATAATAAATGCAAAATAATCTTCCAACGCCTCAGGAATGTTTCAAGATAATCAAAGAATATCATGTTCCTGAACATATCATAAGGCATAGTCTGGCCGTGGCTAAATTAGCTGCCTTTCTGGCTGAAAGATTAAAGGAAAAAGGCATAGCAGTGAACGTCGAGCTGACCGAGAAGGCGTCTCTGCTGCACGATATAGCGAGGGTCTGCGATTTCAAAGAACCAGATTACAGCAAGTTTAACCAGACTGTTTCAAAAGAAGATAAAGCGAAATGGCAGCAGTTAAGGGAAAAATACAAAAACACCTCCCACGAAATCGCTGCTTATGATATTCTCAAAGAAAAGTATCCGCAGGTGGCCCTGACGATAAAAAGACACAGATATATGGCGATGCTGGATGAAAAAGAAAGGCCGGATACCTGGGAAGAAAAATTGGTCTATTATGCAGATATGCGCGTTATGCACGATAAGATTGTGCCGCTAAGACAACGGCTTCAGGACGGACACAAAAGAAATGTACATTTACACGGAAGTCCGGCCCAGAGCAGGATAAACACGGCTAAAATCGACCCCCTAATCTACAAGCTGGAAAAAGAAATTTTTGATGAAATCGGCCTGGAGCCGACAGAAGTTACGGATAAATTTATTGATTCGTAGCTCTGCCACAGGTACGGAAATGAGCAAAGACAGGATTAAGAAGCTGCCTCTTTCCAGCAGCTTCGCTGCGTGGCTCTTATACCTGAAACAACAGTAACTATGAGCATAAGAGAAAATGTCACGGTAGCGAACCAGTATCCCCACTTCACAATCTGAACACGAACCATTACCGTGTAACAATAAAAAGATTAAATCCTTATTTGCCAACCAATCAGAATATCGAATGTCTTGTTAAAATTATTTAGAACAATAGGACCAATTTTATATAAGTCTTTGAAATTAAACAAGTACGGAATAAATGGGTGGCACAACTCATATGGCTCTCATAGCTTCTTCGGAATTGCAGGAAAACAGTTGGTGTAACTCATTATTTAATATATATTTATGTATTTTGTAGAAGGGTTTTGAGTCCTCTAACAAGCCAGATCAATGCCGGCAAAAGGATTGTAGATGTAAATTGCATAATAGTTCGCGTATCAAACGGCCAAGTCGGGATAGCTTCAAGTGATTTATAAAGCGCTCTCAGTTTGGACTCCTCTTCGTATTCCTCTTTGACTTTATCATACTTGTCTAAAAACTTTTTATCATCTTTCGCAATTTTTTGCACAAGGACATCGCTCACGCACTTGTAATGCTTCGAGATCTCTAAGAGGAGTGATTCTTTTTTAATCCTCATTGCTCTATGCACCTGTAATAATGGGAGAAAAAATACTACAGGAAGAAGCAAGAACTGCACAACGATACCACATACGAGAGGTGTATTATACCCATGAGTATAATACAGTGTTGCCGAAATAGCCATAGTAAGTAATATGGCTATGTTGAAATTCAATGCCATCCTTCCTAAACGCCCTAATCCACCTGCATTGTCCGGGTGCATCGGTTGAAGATCAAGTGAGTCCGTGTCAATTACCAAATGAAAAAGTCTGTTCAATGTTATCACTACGACAAACAAACGGTAAATAAAAATAGGCAGTATGTACGCCCACCATACATAAAAAAAGATGCGCTGGGCAACATAGCCCCTAATATAACTTACTGAATCGTAAACATCGTGGCTCCAAACTTCCTCTGGTCTAAGAGTATTTATTGCATTTAACGTAGCAAATGCAAGGCCACCAAAGATGAACAAAAACTTCAGGGGCACATAAGGGTCCCTAGTCCAATTGGTCTGTAAAAACTCCTCTAGTTTAACCTTTCTCTCAAATTTGTCTTCTATAAGATTCGTATCTATATTGCTGATAAACTGGTCGAAGTAGCGAATACCTCGCATACCAAAGAGAAAAATTAGAGGAAATATAATCGTAAAACATATATTTCCATAGTGCTCAAACATTCCCACGGCTTTACCAGGTAGAAAAAAACTGCGGTCAAATGCAGCCCCCAAATATGGCAAAAAGGAAATCAACAATAGAAACGAAAAAATACGCCATGGAAACCCTTCCCGGTTCCCTATTAGTATAGAGAGAAAGTAATCCTTTCTAAGAGAGTTCTGTTTTACCATTTCCAAATTCCTTCTTGAGTTATGAGGCAAAAATTTTTCATATTAGCTTTATTGGGATGCAGCGCCATTGGTTTCTCCCAATATTAGATTATTAACTGCTTTAACAACTCCGCACTCAGAAGCTGGAGGCACTACCACATCTGCTGCCTGTAAAACGGATGGAGTCGCTTTAGCAACAGCTATACTTAATCCCGCTATTTCAAACATACTTAAATCATTATCGCTATCACCTATGCAGGCAATATTTTCCCTCACAATGCCGATCGATTTCGCAAGTTTTAGCAGTGCTTTACCTTTTGAGGCGTTGAGAGACATAAATTCCAAAAAATTTTCACTTGTAATTGCAATGGAACAATCATGGCCATACTGGTGAGAATAAGAATCGTAAACAGATCTGAGTGTCTCAACTTTCTCAAAGGCAATTAGAATCTTAGCCACATTTTCTGATGATAAACTAAAAAGAGAACTTACAAAACGAGTAGTGGGTTCGTTAATAGAACTTAGTAATTTTGATGCAAGATTAACACTTGTGCACGTAATATCTTGGTCAGTAAATACAGCAATCTCATTTCGCCCATCATTTCCAAGGGCCCAAATAATCTTTCTGTATAAGTTTTTGGACAAGAAATGGGAAAACAATATCTTTTGCGTTCTAGCTTCAATTACTATCGCTCCATTACAAGTAATAACGGGACCTTCAATCCCAATATTTTCACAGAAAGTCTGGATACTATTAAATTTCTTACCTGTTGAAAGTACAACTAAGATGTTTGATTTCACACATTTTCTTAGACTTTCAATAACCTCTACAGGTACCTCTTGACCAGGCATACATAAAGTACCGTCAATGTCAACCGCAAGGAGTTTGTATTTATTCATCTTGAAAAGCTTCCGAATACGACTACATACAATCGTAATTTAAACATTCCAAAACAGAGCCGAGAATTCAGCACGTAGGGTAATTCATCATTTAAAAAACTATCTCTTATAAATTATTAGCACTTGGGCTAATTCTTCTCTGGACTACACCGCAGCCACCTAATTTGATAAGTTAAGCCAGATATTATTGTTACTATTAGCATAATGACTAACGTAACGGTAGTGAACCAATATCCCCACGCTGCGGTCTGGACGTGGGCCATCTTTATAATCACTGTACCAATAGCAAAGGTGTGCAGAAACATCTTGAGCTTGCCTGATAATATAGCGGCAAAGTTGATGCCCTTAGCTTCGGCGAGGTGGCGCAATATCGTTACATATGCGTCTCGTGCGATTAGGATGCCAACTATTGACCAATGAATAACAGCCAGAGCTGCCGGGCCAAGACCAAAGAGTTTGGGCTCACCGATTATGGCAAAACAGATAAAGGCGCCGCAGACAAGGA
>CAYXPG010000032.1:0-13845 GCA_964467205.1 uncultured Pirellulales bacterium
CCTTCCTTGCCAGACGAAAAAACGCTCGCTTTCGGTACAACGATTCATTTTGTTATAGGCTCTAAGTCTGTTCTTTGCTTTTTGCAAAGCGGCTCTTAAGCGAGTTTTATAACGGCTTCGGCAATAAGTTTTGCTATCGGCAGATGCTGCGGGCAGCGAGCTTCTGCAAGACTGTAATCGCTGCTGAGCAGTCTGCTTCTTACTGTGGCTGGAATTTGGGCAAAAAGCTCTCTTGCAGTATCGTGCTGGCCGTAGCTGTTATAGTACATTAAATATCGCATAATATCGCTGACATAAGGTGTATTCGGCAGAGCCGAGTTACAGATGTGTTCACAGCCGGCACAATAACCGCTGCAGGTTAACTCGGCGTATTCAGCAAGAACACCCATATCTGCCTGCGAGAGCTTGGTTTTATCAAGCGCTGCTGCAACATTCGCAGTCATCTCGCTTACACTCCGCATACCAACGCAGGCAGAGCTAATCCTTTCATCTGCCAAAACAGCTTTTATGGCTGCATAAGCTTGCGTAAAACCTCGCTCCAGGAAGTAATCTGTGACTTTTTTATCCGCTTCGGTTTCAATTTTAATTTTATGGCCCGAACGAAGTCCAAGAGATTTCATAGCAACAAGGCCGATACCCGCTTTATAGCACGCATCAATAGCAGCCTGCATTTTAGCATCCTGCATCAATCGGAAGTTATAGCTTGTCATTATCGCATCAATCCAGCCGAGCTTGGCTGCGGCTGAGAGGCACTGACTCATATTCTTGTGGGTGCTGAAACCAAAAAAGCGAATGAGCTTGCGTTTTTTTGCATCTTCGACCCACCGTCTTAATTCATCCGTCAGCTGCTCAGGTTCTTTCAATCCGTGCACGCCAAAATACAAATCAATATATTCGGTATTCATTCGTTCCAAAGATGTTTGAAGACGCTTTTCAACATCCTCTATGTTTTTTGCACCTGATGCCTTGGTAACAATAAACAGCTTCTTCCTTTCCTGTGGGCTCTTCGAAATGAATTGACCTATATTAAGCTCGCTGTTGCCGCCTACATAGGAATGAGAGGTGTCCCAGTAGTTAACCCCCCATTGAAAAGCATTTCTTAAAATGATTTGGTTATCAAGACGGTTTGCACCGAAGGACAGGCACGGAACTTCAACTCCTGTTTTGCCTAACTTTCGGCTCGGCACCTGTGGTAATTTGGGTTTTTGCGTTTTTTCTTTAGCATTAGGGTCAATTACGCTTGGCTCGTTCGGGCCGCCTATCGCCTTGGCGGAAGCCAGTGCCGAGCCCAAACCCGCAGCCCCCATCGTCTTCAAAAAATTCCTTCTATCGATTTTATTTTGTTTTTCCTTCATCGAATTGACCTCCAAAAAAATTTAGCGTTTCCTTCTCATCATAATCGCAGCGAGGCCGAGAAGTAAGCGAAGCCAAGGAAACAGGGCGGCATTAATGAGGCTGCATTCAAAACTTGCTGAGAGTTTTCTCTGTAACACGGCGTCAGGCTAACTTGTTGACTGCTTCGGTGACCAGTTTGCCTATTGGCAGATGCTGCGGGCAGCGAGCTTCTGCAATCCTGTAATCGGTAGCGAGTAGTTTGTCTCTTACTCTACTTGGGATTTCAGCAAACAGTTTCCTTGCTTTATCATACTCGCCACAGCTATTGTAGTACATCAAATAACGCATAATATCACTGACGTAAGGTGCATTTGGCAGAGCCGAGTTACAGATGTATGCACAGCCAACACAATAACCGCTGCAACTCGCCTGGGCGTATGCATCGAGAACTTCGATATCCGTCCGCGAGAGTTTGGTTTTATCAAGCACTGCTACAACATTTGAAGTCAGCAAGGCAACATTCTGCATCGCAACACACGCTGAGCTTATCCTCTTGTCTTCGAGCACAGCTTTTATTTTTGCCTGTCCCTCTGTAAAACCTTGTTTAAGAAAATGCTCGGTCAGTTTTTTATCCTCGTCAGCGTTAATCTTTTTGGCCTGTGTTTTCATAGCAATAAGACCGATACCCGCTTTATAACACGCCTCGATAGCAGCCTGCATTTTATCGTCCTTCATCAATCGGAAATTATAAGAGGTCTGTATCGCATCAACCCAACCACATGTTGCTGCGGCTGAGAGACACTGGGACATATTCTTGTGAGTGCTGAAACCGAAAAAGCGAATCAGTTTCCTTTTCTTTGCACCTTCAGCCCACCTCTTCACCTCATCCGTTAACTGGCCTGGGTCATGCATTCGGTAAATCCCAAAGTACAGGTCGATATATTTGGTATGCATACGTTTCAGGGACGTTTGCAGACATTTTTCTAAGTCTGCCGCCGTTTTTGAATCGGATTCCTTGGTGACAATAAACAATTCTTTTCGCACTTCAGGGTTCTTAGAAATGTATTTACCTATACTTATCTCGCTGTTTCCACCTCCAGCAACGAGGGATGTATCCAAATGGTTGACTCCCCATTCGAGGGCTTCCCTTAAAACTATCTGTTCTCCAACAGCGCCGAGAGCCAGGCACGGAATTTCAACTCCTGTTTTGCCTAACTTTCGTCTCGGCACTTGCGGTAATTTGGGCTTTTGTATTTTTTCTTTAGCATTAGGGTCAGTGACGTTTGGCTCGTTTGGGCCAGCCATCCCCTTAGCACAAACCAAGGCTGAGCCTAAACCCGCAGCTCCTATCGTCTTGAAAAAATCCCTTCTATCGATTTTATCTTTTTTTTCTTTCATCGAATCAACCTCCAAAAAAAATTATTGCTCACTCCAGTCATTATCTCCCGTCCTGTCCTTAGAGCTAAAATTGCCAAAAGACGATAACAATTATATTCTAATCAGGCCGAAAGTCAAGGGGAAAAATAGGCCAATTTTAGCGTTTCCTTCTCAACATCAGTGTGCCGAGGCTGAAAAGAAAAAAGCGTGCTCAATGGAAAATTTTCAATTTTTCTTGGCATTTCCAGATGTTCGGTATTTTAATAGAAGTACTCGTGAGGTGTACGGGTGATGAAAAGAAGTCTTATCGGAGGAGTGGCTTGAAGCCATAATACCTCACCAAGAGGCGGGTTTTGCCCGCCTCTTTTTCTACTTCTCTATGCGAATTGAAATTACTTTCCTGAATTAGTGTTTTTTGGTTAATCCCGATAGGAACGGGGCAAGCCTTTTAATTGATTATTGTCCCCGCTTTCGCGGGGATGACAATATTATTTGTTTGAGATTTCTTCGGCCTAAAGGGCTTGCAATGACAGTTTTTTAATAGATTCCTCGGCTACGCTTCGCTCGGAATGACCTTGTACCAAATTACAGCAGCAGCCTAATTGGTGCAGGGCAAGCAGACATTTTTAAAAAAACAAACAAAATCGTTGATTTAGCAATATATAATTAGTATGATTTCATATTTTATATCACTATAAGAGTTTAAGAAAAGGATATACCGTGAAAGTTGACCTGAGGCAAACAGAAGAAATAATTGAGCAATACCGCGATAAAAAAGGTGCACTGATACCGTTACTACAGGCCATTGAGGCCTCTTACGGATATGTACCCAAAGAATCTATAGGGCTGGTGTCCAAAGAACTGTCCATTTTCCCGGTGGAGATATACGGCATACTGACGTTTTATACCCAGTTCCACCTTACTCGGCGCGGCAGGCACACAATCAGGGTCTGCCAGGGCACGGCCTGCCATGTGATGGGCGGAAAAGACATCCTCGATTATCTTTCGGACAAATTAGAAATAAAGGAAGGCGAAACTACCCAAGACGGTACGTTCTCGCTTGAAAGAGTGGCATGTCTGGGGTGCTGCGGTATGGCACCGGTTATGGCGATAGACGCCGACTTTCACGGGGAAGTTAAAATCGAAGAACTCAATGAGCTGATGACTAAATACGAATCAGGTAAGGAAGAATAGATGGAAATCCAAATTCTTATTTGTATGGGCACAAGCGGGTTATCGGCCGGCGCTGAAGAGGTGGAAAAACTCTTCAGAGAAGAGCTGAAACGCCATAACCTGAGCGATAAATGTAAAATCGTAAAGACCGGCGACCGGGGACTCTTCAGAGATGTGCTGGTGGATATTATTACGGGGGAACTCGGCAGAATTACATACGAATATGTCAAGGGAGAAAACGTCGCAGAAATAGTGGAAAAACACCTGGTAAAAGGTGAGCCGGTCGAAAAACTGCAGGCGGGCGAAGATTATGAGCAGTTTTTCGCGGGACAGACAAGAATTGTTCTTGAAAACTGCGGCGAGATTGACCCTGAGGACATCGAAGATTACATAGCACACGGCGGATATGAGGCATTAAAGAAGGCATTTGAGATGCCGCCGGAGAAAGTGGTGGAGGAGGTCAAAAATTCAGGATTAAGGGGCAGAGGAGGAGGAGGCTTTCCGGCAGGGAGAAAATGGGAATTCTGCAGGAACGCAAAAGGGGATAAGAAATACGTGGTGTGTAATGCGGACGAAGGTGACCCGGGCGCGTTTATGGACCGCAGTGTACTGGAAGGCGACCCGAACGCCGTTATTGAAGGGATGATTATAGCCGGCTATGCCACCGGCGGCAGTGAAGGGTACATCTACTGCCGGGCGGAATATCCTCTGGCGATAAAGAGACTGAGAATATCAATTTCGCAGGCCAGAGAAAAAGGTTTCCTGGGTGAGAAAGTGCTTGGCAGTGACTTTTCGTTCGATATCAGTATCAAGGAAGGAGCTGGGGCGTTTGTCTGCGGAGAAGAGACGGCCCTTATCGCATCAATTGAAGGGCTGCGTGGCAGGCCTGTAACCCGTCCGCCATTTCCCGCGGTCGAAGGATTGTGGGGCAAACCGACTCTGATAAACAACGTTGAAACACTTGCCAATGTAAGACATATCATCGTCAAGGGGGCGAAATGGTACAGCAGTAAAGGGACGGAAGGCAACAGCGGTACGAAAGTCTTTGCATTGGCGGGGAAAGTTAAAAATACCGGCCTGGTGGAAGTGCCGATGGGAAGCACAATTCGCGAGCTGATATTCGGGCCTGGCGGCGGAATGGTGAAAAAACGAATCGGTTTCAAAGGGGTGCAAATAGGCGGGCCCAGCGGTGGATGTCTGCCTGAGAGTCTGCTGGATACGCCAATCGACTACGAATCCATTACGAAAACAGGGGCAATAATGGGCTCGGGGGGTATGGTCGTAATGGATAAACAAACGTGTATGGTCGATATTGCAAAATTCTTTATCAACTTTACGGTGGCCGAATCCTGCGGCAAATGTGTGCCCTGCAGAATAGGATTAAAGCGAATGCTGGAAGTTTTGGAAGAAATCACCGAGGGCAAAGGCGAAGAAAAACACATCGCCTTTCTGCAGGAGATGGGCACCACAATAAAGGAGACGGCTCTTTGCGGCCTCGGCAATACGGCCCCAAATCCGGTACTGACAACTCTGAAGTATTTCCCGGATGAATATCGGGAACATATAAAAGATAAGAACTGCTCGTCCCATGTATGTACGGCACTCCTGGAATTCGAGGTCGATGAAGACAAGTGTACCAAATGCGGACGATGCTTTAAGGCCTGTCCGGTCGGTGCCGTCGAGTGGAAGAAAAAAGAGTATGCAAAAATCGATAAAGATAAGTGCATAAAATGCAAATCCTGTATTAACGCATGTGATTTTATGGCGATAAAATGATTAAGATAAATATTGACGGCAAAGAAATAGAAACCCAAGCGGGCAAAAGTGTTCTTGAGGCGGCGCTCGAGGCGGGAATTTATGTTCCGAACTTATGTTATCACCCGGACCTTACCTCGACAGGCAGCTGTCGATTGTGCATCGTTAAAATCGACGGTATGAGAGGACTGCCGACGGCCTGTACGACCAAAGTACAGGAAGGGATGGTTGTCCACACCGATACCGAGAGACTCGGGGAACTCAGAAAAGACCTCGTCTGGCTGCTTTTAAGTCAATATCCGGGCGAGCCGGAAGAGACGTCTCAACTGAAAAAAGTTGTCGAGTGGATAGGTGTAAAAGATGCACTGCCGGGATATGTTGCCGAGCTGGAGACGCTTCCTGTAAATGCGGATGAGCCGCTGTTTATCAGAGACCCCAATAAATGTATCCTGTGCGGACGCTGTGTTGACATCTGTCAGCAGATAAGAGGAGTCGGGGCAATCGGTTTTCTCAATCGTGGTATCGACAGCACGGTCGGTACCGGCGGGGACTCGTCCCTGATGGAGGCCGATTGCGGGTTCTGCGGGGCGTGTGTGGAGGTCTGCCCGACAGGGGCATTGATTGATAAGGAAGAATACGAAGAAGCGGAACGAGAAAAAGTACTGCTGCCTTGTAAAAACGCCTGTCCTGCGGGAGTGGATATTCCCCGATATGTACGGCTGATTTCAGAGGGCAGATTCCAGGACGCCTTAGAGGTTATAAGACAAACCGCTCCGCTGCCGAACATATTAGGGTGTGTATGCGACCATCCCTGTGAACAAGCGTGTAGAAGAATCGACCTTAGCGGCGCTATATGCATAAGAGCGTTAAAAAGATTTGTGGCAGAAAAGGACACAGGCAGATGGAAAGAAAAAGTCGAAGTTGCGCCGGCCACAGGCAAAAAGGTTGGGATTGTAGGTTCCGGACCTGCGGGGCTGGCTGCGGCGTGGTTTCTGCAGAGACTGGGCCATTCGGTAACCATTTTTGAGGCCCTGGCAGATACAGGCGGAATGATGAGGGTGGGAATTCCGCGATACAGGCTGCCGGCTGATGTCCTGGATAAGGAAATTAAAGACATAGAAGAAATCGGCGTAAAGATAAAAACCAATACGAAAATAGAATCACTCGATAAACTGTTCGATGACGGCTTCGACACAGTCTTTCTGGCTATGGGGGCGCCGAAAGGAATTAAGCTCGGAATGCCGGGAGAAGACGATGAGCGGGTACTGGATGGAATACATCTGCTAAGGTCCATACATTTTGGGAACATAAAAGAACTCAAGGGCAAGATAGCTGTTGTGGGAGGCGGCAATGTAGCTATAGACGTGGCGAGAAGTTCATTAAGATTAGGTGCAGACAAAGTTACTATTCTCTATCGGCGAACAGAAAAAGAGATGCCTGCAGCAGAAGAAGAAGTAAAAGATGCGCTGGAAGAAGGGGTGGAGATTAACTTTCTCGTTGCACCGACAAAGGCATCGGCGAAAGATGACAAATTAGAGGTCGAGTGTATCCGAATGGAACTTGGTGAGCCGGACGCCAGCGGCAGGAGACGGCCTGTGCCGATTGAAGGCAGTGAGTTTACGATTGAAGTGGACAGATTAATAGCAGCTATAGGCCAACAAACATCGGTACCGGCGGGATTCGGAATAGAAGTAGATAAAAGAGGGCGCATCGTTACAGACGAGCGTACTCTTCTCTGTTCAAAAAAGGGTGTGTTCGCAGGCGGAGACGTGGCAAGCGGCCCGGCTTCAGTAATTAAAGCAATTAACGCCGCCAGAGGAGCTGCGACGGCTATAGATAAATACCTGGGAGGAGAAGGACAAATCGACCAGATATTTGTTGCAGATGAAGAAGTAAATCCCCTGCTGGGGCGCAGAGAAGGATTCGCCTATAAAGAAAGGGCTGAAATGCCGCTGCTCGATGCAGATAAAAGGGTGCGTGATTTTTCTGAGGTGGAACAGGGGCTTGATGAACAAACAGCGATAGAAGAGGCCAGGCGTTGTTTAAGATGTCAATTGCGACTGAAAATATCCAAAGCTCCTCTGCCGCCGAAAAAACGTGATAACTCAAACTAAACCTTTACGGATTTTGATACCGATGAGCGTTGGCCCGGGAAGATTGAGAAGGTTAATTTGGTAAATATTTTGGCCGCCATATATTTTTTTAGCGCGCAACCCCTTTTATTAAAAGCAGTTATAAAAACTAAGTAAAAATACTTAAAAAAATTCAAAAAAATTGTTGACGAACAAGAATTGTTCCTATATAGTATTATATAGAGGAACTAAAAAAAGCATTTTAACAGGGCTGGGTATTTTCTCCTCTCCCTCCGCTGCCTGGCCCTGTTTTTATTTTAAAGGCATATAAATAACAACGCTGGGCAGATTTTTTAGCATCTCCTACAGGCAAAAAAAACAGACAAGGCCATACTCAGGCACGGATGAAACCTTAGCTGATTGCGTAACTGGTTGGACAGAAAGCACTTGCAGGGAAGGAGGGTAGTGGGGAAAAATTTTTATAAATCTGTTGACAAATAGGAGTTGTTCCTATATAGTTATTGTTATGATAGTAATGAAAAAATGGGCAGGCCACAGATGGGCGATAACCGCAAAATCAAGTTCTATATTTTCATTCTGTTTACAAACAAGAAGAATACAGGTTGTGCATCCTAATCATCAAAATAAAAATAAAATGAGGAATGTTCTGCCTGTTTTTATTTGAATAAAAGCCGGAATATCGAGGGAAAAGTCAAATACGACCGGCTTTGTTTCCAATAATGGAGCAACCCGGAGGAGGGTGGCTCCATTATTTTTATGCGCACAAACGAGATTTATCAGCCGCTGTACTTAACTGGTTTTGGAAATTGCGTAGGTACAAATTGCAACAAAATACAAAAAACAGCTTTAATTTTCTACACAATCGTCAGACAAACAGATATAATCCACACAACTTTAATAAGAATGGCGTGACGATTAATCGATATCAGCTTTAATGAGGAGACGACGGACCTTCTGATGAAGCAACTTTGAGGAAATAAAGCAGGGCCGGGAGAGCTATAATCAATGTCAAAGAGCGGCGAACGCAGCAAGTTGAAAGTCAGGATGGAGGCTTTTAAGGCAAAGTGCAGGGCTGCAGGGCTGAAAGTAACACCGCAACGAATGGCGGTTTATGAAGTGCTGATTAAAAGCAATGAGCATCCATCGGCGGAGATGGTTTTTCGAAAGGTGAAAAGGGGCCTGCCCAATATATCTCTGGATACGGTGAACAGGACACTGCTGACATTGTACGAGATAGGTGCGGCGTTTGCCGTTGAGGGTTCGGGCGATGCGAAACGGTTCGATGGGAACCTGAAAAATCATCAGCATTTTAAGTGTATAAAATGCAAAAGAATTATTGACTTTCATCATAAGCCGTTCGACAATATAGCCGTTCCGAAAAGTATCAGCAGGAGATTTACGGTGTTGAGAAAGAGTGTGTATTTAGAAGGCATCTGCGATTTATGCAGAAAGAGGGGCAGATAAAAAAGACTTTTAATTAAGGGGACAGAAATGGAACTGAAAGGCACACAAACGGAAAAGAATTTATTAGCTGCGTTTGCAGGTGAGTCACAGGCGAGAAATCGCTATACGTATTTTGCCAGCCAGGCAAGAAAGGAAGGGTATATGCAGATTTCAGCTATTTTTGAGGAGACCGCCAACCAGGAAAAAGAGCACGCTAAACGTGAGTTCAAATTTCTCCAGGGCGGCGAGGTAGAAATCACAGCCGCATTTCCGGCAGGGGTCATCGGCAGCACACTTGAGAATTTAAAGGCGGCAGCAGCAGGTGAACACTACGAAACCACAGAGATGTATCCGAACTTTGCTCGGGTTGCAGATAAAGAAGGCTTTGCTGAAATAGCGGAGGTCTTCAGAAACATAGCTGTTGCCGAGAAACGTCACGAAGAAAGATATGTTGCACTGGCGAAAAATATCGCTGAGGGGAAAGTTTTCAAGCGCGAAAAGCCGGTAAGATGGGTGTGTAGAAACTGCGGCTATGTTTATGAGGGCAGCGAGGCCCCCGATGAGTGCCCGGCCTGTGCGCATCCGCAAAGCCATTATGAGCTGGAAGCAGTCAACTACTAATAAGTCGGTCTTTTATTGTCGATTGACACCACGGTCGATTGTTGCTAATCTGCTATGGCAGCTGCGACTTTCAAAAAAACAAAAAGGGGTGGAAAAATGAGACAGATAAAACCGAACGTTTATTCTGTAGGTACGATTGACTGGGACAGAAGACTGTTTGACGAATTAATCCCTCTGCCCGACGGGACAAGTTATAATGCTTACCTGATAAAGGGTGGTGAAAAGACGGCGCTGCTCGATACCGTTGACCCCACCCAAACAATGCTTCTTATAGACAATATAATCAAGATTGGGGTCGATAAAATTGATTATGTCGTCGCCCACCATGCTGAGCAGGACCATTCCGGCAGCATAGGCGATATTCTAACACTCTATCCGCAGGCAAAGGTGATAACAAATTCGAAGTGTAGGGGGATGCTGATAGATTTGCTGCATATAGAGGAGGAGAAATTTATCACAGTCGATGATGGCGAAACGCTTTCTCTGGGCGATAAAACCCTCCAATTCGTTTATATTCCGTGGGTGCACTGGCCGGAAACATTAGGGACGTATCTGCAGGAAGAGAAGATATTTTTCCCGTGCGACTTTTTCGGCTCACACCTTGCAACAAGCAGTCTGTTCGTTGACGACGAACCAACGGTCTATGAAGCAGCGAAGCGTTACTATGCGGAGATAATGATGCCTTTCAGGACGGCTATTGGTAAAAATCTGGAAAAAATAAAAGCTCTCGATATAGATATGATTGCCCCGAGCCACGGCCCGGTCTATAACAGGCCTGAATTCATTATCGGCGCTTATAAAGACTGGGTAAGCGACAAAGTCAAAAATGAAGTGGTGCTGCCCTTTATCTCGATGCACGAGAGCACCAAAAAAATGGTGGAATATTTTGTAGATGCTTTGATTGAAAGAGGCATTACGGTGAAGCAATTCAACCTTGTGTCGGTCGATATCGGCAAATTAGCGA
The DNA here is from genome assembly GCA_964467205.1 of uncultured Pirellulales bacterium. Taxonomy (GTDB): domain Bacteria; phylum Planctomycetota; class Phycisphaerae; order Sedimentisphaerales; family Anaerobacaceae; genus CAYXPG01. The sequence continues at coordinate 10,762 of CAYXPG010000032.1, forward strand.
TAGCTCTGGTCGATGCGGCGACGATTGTGTTAGGCAGTCCAACGGTTCTGACAGGAGCACACCCACAGGTTGCATACGCTGCAATTCTGGCAAACGCTCTTCGGCCGAAAACAAAATTTGCTTCAATTATCGGCTCATACGGCTGGGGCGGTAAAATGATTGAACAAATTACAGGGCTGATTTCAAACCTTAAAGTAGAACTGCTTGAGCCGGTTATGGTAAAGGGCTATCCGAGAAATGACGACTTTGCCGCTCTGGAAAGATTGGCTGATGAAATCTTAGCCAAACATAAAGAGCTTGGACTCGCAGGTTGAAATTATAAATTTTGAAAGGACTGATTATGACTTCAAAACTTCAAGTTTACAAGTGTATGGTTTGTGGTAATATTGTTGAGGTGGTTCACAACGGCGCAGGTGAACTGGTCTGCTGTGGTAAGCCGATGGAAAATCTGGCGGAAAAAACCGCTGATGATGGTAAAGAAAAACACGTTCCTGTGATTGAAGAAGTCAACGGCGGCATCAAAGTAAAGGTCGGCGACGTTCCACATCCTATGGAAGAAAAACATTACATTGAATGGATTGAAATCCTCGCCGACGGCAAAGCATACCGACAATTTCTTGAGCCGGGCGATGCACCTGAGGCTGAATTTGGTCTGGAGGCCAACAAAGTGACCGCTCGAGAGTACTGCAGCATTCACGGATTGTGGAAAGGAGAATGATAATGGGTATCAGTTTTAGTGCAGATGAAATTTTTGAGATGGCAGAGGAAATCGAAAGAAACGGCGCCGGGTTTTACCGTCAAGCGGCCAAGAACACTTCTGATAAAGAGATAAAACAAATGCTGCTCGAACTGGCTGATATGGAAGATGAGCACCTGACGACTTTTCAGCAAATGAGGAGCAAATTAAGCCAGGAGGGAGGGGGCGAAGCGGCTCTTGACCTCGACAATCAAGCCGTTCTTTATCTGCATACAATGGCTGATGCCCGGGGCAGCGAAGGCAAAAAAAGCCCGATGGAAAAGCTGACCGGCAGCGAGAGTATAAAAGAAATTCTTGATGCAGCTATAAATGCCGAAAAAGACTCAGTTGTTTTTTACTATGGGTTAAGAGAGCTGGTTCCAGCCAGGGCCGACAGGAACCAGGTCAGGGTGATTATCCTTGAGGAACTCAGCCATATTACCACTCTGCTGCAAAAGCTAAAGGCACTGAATTAGCACATTAAAACGAAATACGGCTCGGGCGAGTTGCCGGACGCCAAAGCGGTCAGGAGATACGGAAATGCTGGATTTGGATTCGTTGTTTAATCTAAGTTACGGGATGTGTATAGTCACTTCGAAAGATAGCGGCAGTTTCAACGGCTGTATCGTCAATACGGTATTTCAACTAACACCTAAGCCGCCCATAGTAGCGGTTAGCGTTAATCGACAAAATTTGACGCATGAGTACATCTCCCGGAGCGGAGTTTTTGCCGTATCAATTCTCGCTGAAAGCACACCTTTGGATTTTATAGGCAGGTTTGGTTTCAGGAGCGGCAGAGATATAGATAAATTTGAGCAGGTGAGCTGTAAAACAGGTCAGAGTGGAGCGCCTATTGTTCTGGATAATACGGTGGGTTTTATTGAAGCTGAAGTTATCACCACAATTGATGTCGAAACACATACGCTTTTTATCGGGAAAATTACGGCCTGCGAGACCATCGATGCCGGCAAAATACCAATGACATATGCTTATTATCGTGATGTTAAGCATGGCCGGACTCCAAAAACGGCTGCGACGTACCACGAAACAAAGACCAAAACAAAAACAACAAAAGGAACTACAAGTATGAAGAAATATAAATGTCTTGTATGCGGATATATCTATGACCCGGCTGCCGGTGACCCGGACAACGGTGTTGAAGCCGGCACTGCTTTTGCAGATTTGCCGGATGACTGGGTGTGTCCTGAATGCGGGGTTGGTAAAGATGAATTTGAGGCGGTAGAGGATTAATCAGGACATTGTTTTTTACCATCCTCCCGGGCCGAGCAGGTCGCTGACCGGCTGGTCCCAGAATTTTTTGTCTCTGAAATACTGCTTAAGCATCATTGCCGCCACGACACCGTCACCGACGGCAGTTGCCAGTTGCATAGCAGCGCCGATTCTGCAGTCGCCGGCGGCGAAGACGCCCGGAACATTCGTGCGAAGATAGGCACAATCGCATTTTATGAATCCGTTACCAGTAAGTTCGACAAAACCCTTCAGGAAGCCGGTGTTGGGTACCATTCCAATAAAAACGAAAACGCCGTCACAGCTATAGTCTTCTTCCTGCCCGCTTTTTACGTTTCTTAGCCGGACAGAGAGGACTTTGTCCGGGCCGTTTATGGCGACCGGAACAGTATCGTATTTTATGTTTAGATGTGAATCTTTTTGGCCGGCCTTTTTCTGAAGCTCTTCAGCAAGCACTTTGGTTGCTCTAAATTCGTCTCTTCGGTGAATAATAGTTACCTCTTCTGCAAATTTAGTCAGGTGCAAAGTTTCTTCGATTGCGGTATTGCCGCCGCCGACGGTAACAACCTTCTTTCCTTTGAAAAACGGTGCATCGCAGGTTCCGCAATAGCTTACGCCGGCGCCGGCTAATTCTTTTTCGCCGGGGATGCCGAGTTTTCGATAATCACTGCCCACGGCCAGGATGAGCACTCTTGCGAGGAATTTTTCTTCATCGCAGGTAACTTCCAGAAGGCCGTTTTCGAGTCTCTTTAGGCCGGTAACTTCTTTTGAAGTTTTTATTTGGGCGCCGAAGTTTTCAGCCTGCTTTTGCATAACTTCAATCAGTCCCGGTCCGTCGATGCGTTCAAGGCCGGGATAGTTTTCAATTCTGTCGGTGTTATTGATTTGTCCGCCCGGGAGGAATTTTTCAAGTACTAAGGTTTTCAGCCGGTCGCGAGCGGAATAAAGAGCGGCGGCAAGGCCGGCCGGGCCGGCACCTACTATAATACAATCATAATTCTCAGGCATAATAAAAGCCCCCTGCAAAATTCTTAATCCGTAATTCTCTGCAAATAGTCTTGTAACCTAACAACCACATCCGGCTTAATGAAATAACACAA
>CAYXPG010000033.1:0-13768 GCA_964467205.1 uncultured Pirellulales bacterium
CGAACTGTATCAGGCTTACGCTGATTACAATGTAATGATGGATTTGACCGAAGAGCTCCTCTGCTCGCTGGTGGAAAAGTACTGCGATGGTGAGCAGGTTGAATTTGGCGATATGCAGATAGACTTCAGCAGACCCTGGCGACGGGTCAAATACGCGGAGCTGCTGAAAGAATATGGCGGATGCAGCATTGACGATATAAAAGCCGTCAGGAAGAAGGGGGCCAAATTAGGCCTGGATGAAGCGGATATGGACGATGCAGTGGTTATCAATAAGGTGTTCGAGGGCACCGTTGAGGACAATCTTATCAACCCGACGTTTGTGCTCGATTGGCCGGCGGCGCTTTGTCCTTTGACCAGGCGCAAGAAGGACGAGCCGAAATATGCCGAGCGGTTCGAATTGTTTGTCGGCAGGATGGAGATGGCGAATGCCTATACGGAATTGAACGACCCAGCCGTTCAGGAAGAAAACTTCAAGATTCAGCTTCGCGGTCAGGAAGAGTCGATGGCAAGAATGGATGCCGATTTTATAACGGCACTGAAATACGGTATGCCGCCGGCAGGCGGGCTGGGGATTGGAATTGACCGACTGATGATGGTTCTGACCGGTGTGACGAGTATCCGTGACGTGGTGCTGTTTCCGCTTCTAAAAAACGTGAATCGTGATTCGTGAATGGTGAATCGAGACACGAATTATGTTGAAACTATTCCTTTGGCTGCGATATTTGCGTAAGAAAAAGATTGTACTCTTGAGTATCGCCGCCGTTGCCCTGTCGTGCTCGCTGCTGATAGTCGTAACCAGCCTCTTTAACAGCTTTATCAACGCCTTCGAACAAAGCGCGGTTGAGACGATGGGTGATGTCGTTCTGACACCGCCGATTAAGTTTACAAATTATCCGATGCTTATCGAGCGTCTGGAAGGACTGGTGGCAGTTGAGGCTGCGACAGCAACCATATCGGCTCCGGGTCTGGCGCACTTGGGTAAAGGCAACGTCCGTGCGGTAAGCGTTTTGGGGATTGAGCCGGGCCGCCAGGCAAAGGCAACCGGCTTTAAGCACTTTTTGCATAAACAGAAAAGCGCAGCTAAAGAGGTAACTTTTGAGGTGGCCGGCTTTGCGGAAAAAATCGGAGGATTTGTGGGTATCGGCTTGGCTGCTGAGCCCGATGAGAAGACAGATGAGTATGATTACCAAGCGGTTGAACAAATGATTGGCCGAGAGGTCATTCTTACCACAGGTGCGGTATCAGAGGGAGGCCAAAACGACAGCACAACAGCGCGAGTTAAGAAAAAACTTATGAAATTTACAGTCACTGATATTGTTTTTACCGGCGTCTATGAACTTGATAAAAGTTTTGTGTATCTGCCAATAGACCAATTGCAGAAGACTTTATACCCCGGCGAATCCTCACCGATTGCAGGGAGGATTCAGATTAGGCTTGCTTCCGGGGTGCAGATTGATGCGGCGCTGGCGCAGATTCGTGGTCTTTGGCAGGGTTTTGCCGAAGAACATCTTGGCTGGGGGCCATACCTTATACAAGAGACTGAAATTAAGACGGCGATACAGATGCAGAGCCGTTATATTGCCGAAATCCGGAAGCAGATGGGCGTCCTGCTGTTGATATTCGGCGTTGTAAGTGCCAGTGTGGTTGTTCTGGTTTTCTGCATATTTTATATGATTGTCGAGACCTGCCGCAGGGACATTGCAATAATAAAAAGCTGTGGTGCGACGAGCGGTTCAGTGACATCTATTTTTATCGGCTTCGGCGGCTGTGTCGGGATAGTCGGCGCCGGTGTGGGGATGATACTTGGGATTATCGTGACGAAGAATATAAATACTATCGAGGAGTGGATTCGGATAGTCTTTGGATTGAAGCTTTGGAAGAGCAGTGTGTATATATTCAGCAGGATACCGAGCGAGGTTGATTGGAATTCGGCCCTGCCGATTGCCTTGTCGGCTGTTTTGGCTGCGGCCTTGGGCGCACTGATACCGGCGATTGTCGCCGCAAAAACAAAGCCGGTCGAGATACTCAGATATGAATAGGGAATATTGAAGATTGAATATTGAAATGAGCATTGGCACAGCGAAAAAGAAAAAATAGTTTTTAACTTCAGAGTTCGATATTCAGAATTCTTGATTACTTTATGTATAAGATTCTTTTGCCATTTCGTTATCTGTTGAAGAGGCGCATCAGTTACCTGGCGTTTCTGGCCGTTGCGCTTTGTGTATTTATAGTTCTTGTCGTGATGACGGTAATGACGGGGCTGGTTACAGATTTCAGGCAGAAGAACCACAGTTTTGCAGGAGATTGTGTGGTCGGCACCGAATCGCTGGTTGGCTTTGCGTATTATGAAGATTTTGTGAAGGCGCTGGAGCAGTCCGGCTTTATTGAAGCAGTATCGCCCATCATAAAAAACTATGCTCTTGTAGCTCCTCAGGGCTCCCAGCGAAGCAGGGGCGTTGAGATTATGGGGATAGAGCCTCTTAGCCACAGCAAGGTTACGGGTTTTTCCGAGACTCTGTATCATCACAGGGAAGATGCTTCGAGGGCATTTGAGCCGGCCTTTGATGCAAACCGTCCGGGCTGCGTGTTGGGAATCGACCTGTGGCTGAGGCGTGACAGCAGCGGCGGATATTCTTATGAAGCCGTCCCTTCTGCGACACCTCTTTCGGTGAGCTGTTTCCCTTTGACTGCAAAGGGGGCTTCTGCCAAAGGCGGAGCAGGCGAGGTCAGTTCAAAAACCTTTTACTACAGTGACAATTCGCACAGCGGCCTGGCGCGGGTTGATAGTTCATTGGTTTATCTGCCTTTCGAATGGGCGCAGCGGCTTTGCGGAATGGCCGGGGCCGACAAAAGGGCCAATGCAATCCATATAAAGTTCAGGCCGAATATCAAACTCGAGGATGGATGTGAGCAGGTCGCTTTAATATGGCAAAACTTTAAGCAGGACAGGGCCGGCCAAAAGCTGTCGAACCTGCTGGAGACGGTGACGGTGCAAAGCTGGAAAGATTACAGGCGTTCATTCATTGCGGCGATGGAAAAAGAACAGGCAATGATAATTGTAATGTTTGCTCTTGTGGGTGTAACCACCGTATTTATAATTTTTGTTGTTTTTTATATGATTGTCAGTCATAAGAGCAAGGACATAGGAATTTTGAAGAGCATAGGTGTTTCGAATGTGAATATTATCGAATTATTTTCAGGCTTTGCTTTTTTATTGGGTCTGTTGGGAGCGGCCATTGGGACTTTTTTCGGCTGGCTGTTCTTGCTCAAAATTAACCGAATAGAAAATTGGCTTTTTGAGCATTTTAAGTTTCAATTATGGGACAGGACAATTTATGCTATTGATGATATTCCCAATCAGATGGAATTTAAGGTTTTAGTGGTGATTATTATCTCGGCGATAGTTGCCTGTTTGGCCGGCGCGCTGCTGCCGAGCTGGCAGGCGGCGGGAATGAAACCGGTTGAGACTTTACAGGTGAGGCAGTTGTAATTGAATATTGCATATTGAATATTGAAGATTGAATATTGTTAGTCGCTCTGTCGTTGCATGCAGGCCTTGCAATGACAGGGGGCCCTGAGCATTGTTGTTTAGTGAACATATGAGTAATGACGATTCGATATTAAGGGCCGAGGGGCTTTATAAGTCTTATCAGATGGGCGCAACGAAGGTCAGCGTCCTCAAGGGGCTGGATTTTGCTGTAAGGGCAGGTGAGTTTGTCGCAGTAGTGGGGGTCTCGGGCAGCGGCAAAAGCACGCTGCTGCATATATTAGGGGCACTTGATAATCCGGATAAAGGCGTTGTGGAATTCGAGGGGCGGGATTTGAACAGAATGGCATCCGGCGAATTGAACAGATTCCGCAATAAAACGGTGGGATTTGTTTTTCAGTTTTACCATTTACTGGACGAGTTAAGTGTGATGGAGAACGTTTTTCTGCCTGCGATGGCCGGCTGCGGTGTCATCGGCTGGCTTATGTTCCGAAAAAAGGCCAAAAAGCGTGCCAAAGAGCTGCTTGAGAAACTTGGACTCAGTGACAGGGCCGAACATAAGCCGTTTCAACTCTCCGGCGGGGAGAGACAACGGGTCGCTATCGCAAGGGCGTTAATGAATGAGCCGAAAGTGCTTCTGGCGGATGAGCCGACAGGGAATCTTGACACTGAGACGGGAAATGGTATCTTGGAGGTCTTTGAAGGATTAAATACGGCCGGCCAGACAATTGTGATGGTAACACACGATGAGAGAATTGCACACAGGGCCGGGCGGATTGTAACGCTGACCGACGGCAAAATAGCGAAAAGTGAAAAGTGAAAAAGCAAAAACTATAATTAAAAACTTAAAACTTTTGAATTTTGCGCTATGGTTTTGCGTTTTTCGTTTTTAGTTTTGGAGATTTTTTATGGCACTGAAAATTTGGCTTGACGACAAACTTGTTGACGAAGCAGATGCAAAAATTTCTGTTTTTGACCATGGTCTGCTTTATGGTGACGGTGTTTTTGAGGGTATTCGTGTCTATAACGGCAGGATATTTGAATTTGATGCCCATATCAAGCGTCTCTATCAATCGGCCAAGGTGATACGCCTTGAGGTTCCGATGAGCAGGGACGAGCTTATCAGCGCGACAGAAAAGACGGTTGAGGCCAACGGTGTTGTTGACGGCTATATTCGATTGGTGGTCACCCGCGGAATTGGAGACCTGGGATTGGGTCCTCTTAATTGCAAGGAAGCTGTATTATTTATCATAGCCGACAATATTCAGCTTTATCCGGAAGAGCTTTACGAAACGGGAATGAAGGTGGTCAGTGCGACAACTGTCCGTAATCATCCGCTGGCGATTCCACCACAGGTCAAAAGTTTGAATTACCTCAATAACATATTGGCCAAGATTGAGGCGCTGGACAACGATGTGCCAGAGGCGATTATGTACAACCACGAAGGATACGTTGCCGAGGCCACGGGTGATAATGTTTTTATTGTCAGAGATGGCGTTATTTATATGCCGCCGGTTGAGGCAGGTGCCCTGGAGGGGATAACGCGAAATATCGTTATCAGACTGGCCAAAGCGGAAAACATCAAGGTGGTTGAGAAGAATCTGACGAGGTTTGACCTGTACGTTTGTGATGAATTTTTCCTTACCGGCACGGCTGCCAAGGTTATCGGCATTGTCGAGATTGACGGAAGAGTCATCGGTGACGGCAAACCTGGCCCTCTTACGAAACTGCTTGGGAATAAATTCTTCGAATACACCCACGGCGAGAGCCGAAAATAGTATGTACTTGGTGTGCTCGCTGTTGTTTTGAGTGCAGCACAGTTTGCCCTTTGGCTTTATAGCGGGGTTCGTGTGTTTTGTATTGTCGGTGGGGTAAAGAAGTAAAAAAAGGCCGGTTTAGCTAAACCGGCCTTTTTACTGACATAGAAATTGCTTTCCTGTCTTAGAATCTGTATTTCATGCTCAGGCTTACCCAGGTTTCATCATCGGGGTTTACCGAATCATCCCATGATGATTGATAGTAAAAAGCAGGGGTGAAGGTAAGATTGTTGCCGAGTTCAAAATCTGTCGAGACTCCAAAGACAGCGTTTGACCAGTCGTGGTCTACGGTTTCACCTGCGGGGCCGACGCCGTCATTATAGATTGCCTCTGCATGGAGATTCAGGACCTGCTCTGTGGTTTCGGGTATAATAGGCGGTATTGAGAGTGCATAATCAAGTCCGAAGATATGTGCCCAGCCGCCGTTTCCGGCAGCGTTTGAATTGCTTTGGGCAGGCCACATGCAGACGATAATGTAGCTTGGAACAATTCCGGCAGGGCAAATTTCCGGCCAGGCAAGAGCAGCAAAGAATTCCTGCATGTCACCGCCAGTAAGTACGCTGCCTCCCCTTCTGGGCTGGTCCGGGAAGTTATAGTATGTCCAGCCGACCCTATAATTAGTGGCGTAAGTTTCGCCTTCGAGGATACGGTTGCCGTAGTATAAGGTTGTATTCAGCCATTCGGTATTCTCGTATCCGCTTCCAACAGCCCTTGACCAGAATAAGGTGGTTCCAAATCCTGTACCGTACCAGTCAATATCTATACTTGATTGAAGTGCGCTGTGACCGCCTCGTCCATACATATCGAAGCCGCGCCAGATGTAACTGCTCAGGTATGTCATATCGACAACTCCGTGCAGCTCAGCTTCCTGTGCCTGAGCGAAACCGGCCGTACTCAACAGGATTACGGCAGTTAACAAAATTACTTTCTTCATATTCGTCTCCTTAAAAAACACATACTTCTTAACACTCTCCACAAACTTTTATCTCAACACAAAAATAATGTGACTAACAAATACTTTCTAAGAGTTTATCGGCATCCTGGTGCAAATCAAATAAAAAAACTTTTTTTTTGTTTTAGCAAGTTTTATGTAAAACAAGCTCAAAAAGCGACCGCAATTGATTTTTTTACCATTTACCGCTTTTTCTCATCTCTGCTTTGGGCAGATTTTTAATTTCAGCCGTGTATTTTTCCAGTTCCTCGTCCGGAAGCGAATAATCAATGAGCTCGCCGGAGAGGAAAGCGTCGTAGCCTGTAAGGTCCATCAGGCCGTGACCGCTGTAATTAAACAGAATCACCTTTTCTTTGCCTTCTTCTTTTGCCTTTATGGCTTCGTCGATGACGGCGGCAATGGCGTGACTGGTCTCAGGAGCACATATTGCCCCCTCGGTATGTGCCCACAGGAGGGCGGATTCATAGCACTTTACCTGATGGAAAGATTTTGGCGTCATAAGCCCTTCGACGATGCATTGGCAAACCAGTGGTGCCATACCGTGATATCGCAACCCGCCTGCGTGAATTGGCGGCGGGATAAAGGCATGACCAAGTGTGTACATTGCCAGAAGTGGTGTTGTGCATGCCCTGTCGCCGAAGTCATAGGCAAACGGTGCTCTCGTCATTGTCGGACAGGCCGTCGGCTCTGTTGGGATAATTTCGATGTCGGCACCGTTAATCTTCTCTGCTACGAACGGGAAAGACAGGCCGGCAAAATTGCTTCCTCCGCCGGCACAGCCAACTACGACGTCCGGCAGCTTTTCGCCGGCACTTTCCAACTGTTTCTTGGCTTCAAGGCCGACTATCGTCTGATGAAGAAGCACGTGGTTTAAGACACTACCCAGTGAATAGCGCGTCTTGCCCGAACTATCGGTTACCGCTTCTTCGATGGCTTCACTGATAGCTATTCCTAAACTGCCCGGTGTATCAGGCATTTCCTCCAGTACTTTTCTGCCTGCGTTTGTTTCGCTGCTCGGGCTTGCGACGCAGTTTGCCCCCCAGACCTGCATCATAATTTTGCGGAAAGGTTTCTGGTCGAAGCTTATCCGTACCATAAAGACTTTGCATTCAAGGCCCAGCAGTTTGCATGCGAAAGCCAGGGCGCTGCCCCACTGACCGGCACCGGTTTCCGTTGTTAATTTTTTAATGCCGAACTCTTTGTTATACCAGGCCTGTGCAACAGCAGTATTGGGCTTGTGGCTGCCCGGCGGGCTGTAACTTTCGTCCTTGTAATAAATGCGTGCAGGTGTCTGCAAATGCCTTTCAAGATAGACCGCCCTTTTCAGCGGTGCAGGCCGCCACCGGTACAGAATATCGAGGATTTCCTCCGGAATATCTATCCAGCGTTCAGCGCTGACCTCCTGCTCTATCAGGTTCATCGGAAAGACCGGGGCAAGCATATCAGGTGTTATGGGTTTGCCGTCAGGCCCCAAAGGCGGAAGCATTGGGGTGGGTAAATCCGCTGCAAGGTTATACCATTGCCGGGGAATATCACTTTCCTTCAATTGAATCTTTCGTTCCATTATTTCTTCTCCAATTAACGTTATTACTATGGTGATTGATAAATATAAAACATTCTTATAAGGTGCTAACTCCGGCGTGTCAAGTAGATTTAGTGGAGATTTTTCAGTTTCAGCAGCCGGCTATTGCGGCAACCGGCATAAATATATTTTTCGACAGTTTTGCAACTATTACGTATAATATATTCGATGCGAGCAAAAAAGGGTGATAAGACGCTGTTCGGCGGCTCTGAAAGGGCCAATATCGAGTCAGTGGCCCCTCTGGCGTTGCGGATGAGGCCGAGAAATCTCGATGAAGTCGTCGGTCAAAAGCACTTCCTTGGGCCTAATAAACTCTTAAGAAGAATGCTCGAGGCCGACAGACTGAGCAGTTTGCTCTTTTACGGTCCTCCTGGTGTGGGCAAAACGTCACTGGCGGCGGTGATTGCCAATTACACAAAGGCCGAGTTTCACTATCTTAGCGCGCCGGCAGCTAATGTTAAGGACATTCGCGACATCATCGGCCTTGCGACCGATAGACTTGCCGCCGACGGGAAAAGGACGGTGCTTTTTATGGATGAAATTCATCGCTTCAACCGCGCTCAGCAGGACGTGCTGTTGGATGATGTTGAAGCGGGGGTTTTAATTCTTATTGGCGCTACCACCGAGAACCCGTTTTTTTCGGTCAATTCACCGCTGATTTCCCGCAGCACGGTATTTCGTTTTGAGCCTCTTTCGGCCGAGGATATTTTACAGTTGCTAAAAAGAGCAATCGCCGATGCCGAAAGAGGACTCGGCAAGTTTGACATCGACGCGGATGAGAAGGCGCTGGAATTTCTGGCGGTCACCGGTGACGGCGATGCCAGAAAGGCCCTGACGGCTTTGGAGACAGGCGTGTTATCGCAGGCCGCCCGACAGCGCAAAGGTAAAATAAGATTTGACCTTGAACTTGCAAAGGACTCGATTCAGCAAAAGACAATTGATTATGACGGCACAGGCGACACACATTATGACCTGGCAAGTGCATTTCAGAAGAGTATGCGCGGCAGTGACCCCGATGCTGCGGTCTACTGGCTTGCCCGGATGATAGCAGGCGGGGAGGACCCTCGTTTTATTGCACGTCGGATTGCGGTCTGTGCGGCCGAGGATGTTGGAAATGCCGACCCGACGGCGACGGTTTTAGCCGCTGCTGCCGTGCAAATATCCGAATTTATCGGTCTTCCCGAGGCACAGCTTCCATTGGCGCAGGCGGCTTTATATGTCGCCTGTGCACCAAAATCAAATGCCGCAGCTTCTGCGGTTTGGAATGCGGTTGCCGACGTAAAATCGCAGCCGACCATCCCGGTGCCCAAACATCTTAAGGACAGCCATTACGCCGCTGCGAAAAAGCTTGGTTTTGGGGCCGATTACAAATATCCGCACAATTTTAAGGATGGTTTTGTGCCGCAGGAATATCTCTCTGCCGAGAACAGGAAAAAATATTACAGGCCAAAAGGAATCGGGTACGAAAAAAATATTAAGTGTTATTTACAAAAGCTGCAAAGCTTGATACAAAGTAACGAATCTGTCAACAGAACCGACAAGAAGGACGATTAAATGGATAAGGAGCAGTTACGGATAAGTCTGCGGGAGAGTTTGCTCGAAATGACTCTCAAGCAAAGGAGCAAAAAGAGCAAAGAGGCCTGCCGGAATTTAATCTCGACGCCACAGTTTCGGGGTACATCGGTGGTTATGATGTATTTGTCTCTCCCGCATGAGGTCGATACCTCTGAGGCCATACTTTTGGCCTGGCAGCTCGGTAAGATAGTGGCTGTCCCTAAGGTTTCCTGGCAGCAGAGACATATGATACCGGTACAGATAAATTCGCTGGAAACGGATTTTTCAACCGAGGCATCGGGTCTGCGCAATCCTGTAACAGGCGTGCCTTTGCCGTTTGAAGAGATTGATTTGGTCGTTACACCCGGTATGGGCTTTGACAGAAAGGGCAATCGCCTTGGCAGGGGTGCATCTTATTACGACAGATTTTTTGCAGGCGGCGAGTTCGAGGCCAAAAAGTGCGGTTTCGCCTTCGAAGAGCAGGTCGTTGATTTGGTGCCGGTCGATGAGCATGATATACCGATGGATTTTTTGGTTACAGATAAGCAAGTAATATATTTTAACAGTCAACAAGGAGAATAAGTATGGCTCGTTATCGCAGCCCGTATAGCAGGCGAAGAGGCCCGTGGGAGAAGTGGATATACATCGTTGTAATATTACTGATTGTTGTGGCGGTGCTTGCGCTGGTTGGGTATAATCCTTTTGCCGGGACAAAAGATAAGCCTGCAGAAGTTTTGCCCGCTGCCGGCCCGATTGAAGAGCCGGTTGTAGTTGTAAAGGATGAACCTGTCCTGCCTGAGCCGGAGCCCAAATTGCCGGAGGTAGTGCCTGAGCCGGAGCCCAAATTGCCGGAGGTAGCGCCTGAGCCAATTTTTGAGCCCAATTCCAAAGTTGTTGAGCTTATCGACGAAGCAGCAGTGCTGGTCAATGCAAAGCCCAGAGAAATTATACGGGCGCGTGACATACTAAATGAGGCGTTATTGCTGCCTATGAATGAAAAGCAGCAGGCTGTTGTTAAAGAGCAGCTTTCTGAGCTTGCGGACGAATGGCTGTTCAGCAGGACCAATTTCCCGCAGGACAAGCTTTGCGGCAGTTATAATGTCAAGCAGGGCAAGATGCTCTCAACTATCGCCGGTCAATTCAAAGTCCCCTGGGAAATCCTTGCGGAGATTAACAACATCCGTCCTGAAGCTCTGCGGGCAGGAGAGTCGATAAAAGTTATTAATGGCCCATTCCACGCCAGGATATATCGTTCGACTTTTACGATGGATTTGTATCTTCAGGATACTTTTGTTCGGAGTTTTCCGGTAGGGCTGGGCAAGCCGGGCAGGGAGACGCCTATGGGCCTTTGGACTGTCAAGCGAGGCGGCAAACTCGTAAAGCCGACCTGGACCGACCCGGATACCGGCAAAACATATGAAGCCGAGGACCCCGATTATCCGCTTGGCTCAAGATGGATTGCACTGAAAGGTCTCAAAGGCCAGGCGGTGGGCAGGACCGGCATTGCAATTCACGGCACAAAAGACCCTAAAGAAATCGGCACTGCAGGCTCACGGGGATGTATTCGCCTGCATAATGGTGATGCGATATTGATATATAACCTGTTGGTGCCGGGATTCTCACGAGTGGAAGTAGTGGACTAAAAAATAACAGAGTGGTTTTTGGCTGGATTGAAGAACCAAAGGATGGTTGGATTGTTTAACGGATTAAAGGCAGCAGGCTCGACGGGTTCGCAGGCTCGTTCTTTTGGCTGCAAGAGCGGCAGTATTACTTTTTGGGCGTGGGCGGTTTCGATTGGGCTGCATTTAGTTGTACTGGCAGTCTTTGGGGTTATCAGGTTTTCACAGTCCAACGCCCAGAACAGTATGTACGCTGTGCCGAGGGCCAAGGTGAGCCGGATAAAAGAGATTTTGCAGGCAACGACCCCAATCCCCAAACCTAAGGTAAAAAATCCGACAAAGGGGCGCTTTACGGCAGCGGCGAAGAATCTTTTACCCACAGAGTGGATTATCAGCAGAGCCAATTCCGCACTTGCCGCTTCGCCGGATTTCGCAAAAGCCGCTTCACCGCAGGATGCTTCTTTGTTGAGCGGCGTCAATCTTTCGGGAGGGATTGAGTTTTTCGGAAGCTGGACGCCCCGGCGCAAAGTCTGCTATGTAGTGGATTGCTCGGGGAGTATGCGGGGGATATTCGCAAGGGTCAAAGAAAGACTTTCCGGTTCGATAAAGGACCTCCAGCCCGACCAGTATTTTTATATTATTTTTTTCGGTGACAACAGGCTGCTTGAGTTCGGGGGCGACCGCCTGGTTCGGGCGACGGAACAGACCAAGTCGGCTGCATCTGATTTTATTAAAACAGTCCGGCCGGGCGGGCGGACCAATGCGATGGCGGCACTGGAAAGAGCACTGCAGATTCGAGACGAAAGCGGGGATGCGCCTTCACTTGTTTATTTTCTGACCGATGGTTTTGAATTGACGAGCCGGGACACACAAAGGTTGCCCCAGAAAATGGCAAATCTTTTGAGACGATTTGCGCCGGATACAAAGATTAACACGATAGGATTTTGGCCGGCCGAGGACGACAGAAGAATGTTGAAAGTAATTGCAGAACAGAGCGGCGGTGAATTTGTTACCGTCACCGACGAAAATTACTGATTGTTTCTTATTTTAAATACGCTTAAGCAGGTATCGGATACAGCGATGCGTAGCAGCTTTTTATTCAGGATTGTTTTTATGGTTTTTGCTCTTGCAGCCATTCTGGCGGTAATAGTTGCTGCGATGAGTAATAGTTTTTCAGCCTCGGGTGGTTCGGTTCAGAGCCAGACGTTGTTTGAGCAGTTTATCATTGGCGGCGGTCCGATTGTCTGGTTTGTTCTTTTGCCGATGTCACTTGTTACGGTTTATTTAGCGGTCGAGTTCGGCCTTAATATTTGCCGTAAAAGGCTTTTGCCCGGCGATAGCGGCCAAAGAATTGTTTCAGCGTTGCAGCAGTTTGGTATCGGGCAGCTGGAAGCGGTGATTGGCGGCCGGGATGATTTTGTCAGTGCTGCAGTTGTAAAGGCGGTCGCACAGGGCAGGGGCGACTGGTTCAGGATGCGCAGCGTCGTTGACGAATCACTGCAGGAGCAGGCCGGGGGACTTTTGCGCAGGATTGAGTGGCTCAGCTTAATCGGCAATGTTTCGCCGATGGTCGGCCTGTTCGGGACGGTTTTTGGAATGATAAAACTTTTCAACGCCATTGTAACAGCGGGCGGTCAGCCCCAGCCGGCACAATTGGCCGAGGGAATCTCCATCGCTCTGGTAACAACGTTTTGGGGACTGTTTATTGCGATACCGGCCCTGGCGATACACGGCATCTTTCGAAACCGGATTGAAACGCTGGCCAGTGAAGCCGTCGAAGAGGTCGAGAAGGTTATGCCGCAAATACGAGCTGGTCTGAAGAAGCGGCAGGCCGAACAGTTAGAACAAAAACAGCCCGTCAATAACTCCAGAATTCGGGAGATTCCAGCAAAGAATTCTCAGAAGATTCGCCGTCCGCCTCTACGGACAAAATAATTTAACGAAGGATGAAAATTTATGTCTTTGAGAAGGCTGAGCAGCATTTGGGACTGCGAAAAATCGGCTTCGTTTAATATGACTCCGATTATCGATATCGTATTTTTACTTATCATATTTTTTTTGGTGGTTTGCCAATTTATCGAAGCGGAGAATTTTCCTGTTGATGTGCCGGACGGCTGCGAATTTGCCCAGATGCCTCCCCAGCAACGAACTCAGGTAACCACTGTAACGGTTATGAAGAGAAGCGATGGGGCAACCGCTTTTGCTGTCGGCTCAGAAAAAATCGTTGCATCAGGTTACGACGAGATAGCAGATAAACTTGCCCGATTGATAGATGAGCAGCTGGAGGAGCTGCCTGCCGAGAGCAGGGTTGTTACTTTGCGTATTGACAAGGATATTTATTTTGCCCAGGCCCAGTACGCCCTGGCCGCCGTCGCGCAAAGCTGTGCAAAAGAGGTACAATTAGCGGTTTTAAGTGACAATCATCGGGGCCTGTAATAGTTTTACAAACCTTTTTGCCGGGTGCGGGCTTTTATGCTGATTCTTTTTTTGCCTTCTTTTTTGATTTGAACAGTTCGGCCTTTCCCTCGACGACGTCCTGTGTAATTACATATTTTGCCGGTTTTGGCTCTTCGGGCAGTCGATACATCAAATCAAGCATCAATTCCTCGGTTATCGAGCGCAGTGCCCTGGCGCCGGTGTCACGCTCGAGCGCTTTTTTTGCAAGTGCGTGCAGGGCGTCGTCGGTAAATTCGAGCTTGGCGTTTTCCATCTCGAAGAATTTTTGATACTGCCTGGTCAGCGCATTTTTCGGCTTGG
>CAYXPG010000034.1:0-13711 GCA_964467205.1 uncultured Pirellulales bacterium
ACTTCTATCATCTTTACATCAGCTTTCGAGCAGGCTTTTTCCGGTCATTTCTTTGGGCTGCGGCAGAGACATCATCTCCAGGAATGTCGGCCCTACGTCGGCCAATATTCCGCCTTGCCGCAACTTGTTATTTTTATAGCGTTCATCAAACACAATCAACGGCACATCACCGACAGTGTGGGCGGTGTGCGGTTTACCATTTTCCTGCACCATTTTTTCGAAGTTTCCGTGGTCGGCGGTGATTATTGCAGCGCCGCCGAGACTCTTTACCTTGTCCAGTATTTTGCCGACGCATTCATCGACTACTTCAGCGGCTTTAGTTGCTGCAGCCAATATGCCGGTATGGCCTACCATATCCGGATTGGCAAAATTGACTACTATTATGTCGTATTTGTTCGAGTCGAGTCTTTCAAGTACGATGTCGGTAACTTCGAAAGCGCACATCTCGGGCTGCAAATCGTATGTTCTGACCTGAGGTGAAGGGACGATTTGTCTGTCTTCGCCGCTGAAGGGCTTTTCGGTGTAATCATTGAAGAAAAAGGTAACGTGAGCATATTTTTCTGTCTCGGCGCAGCGAAATTGCTTCAGCCCCAGTGAGTTCCAGTATGCCCCCAATATATTTTTCATTTTTGGCGGCTTTGCAAAAGCTACCGGCGCCGGTATTGTAGCAGCGTATTCGGTCATACAGACATAATAAATGTTGGGCCTGGTTGCTCTATCAAATTCCTTGAAATTCGACTCGACAAATGCTCGTGTGATTTCTCGTGGTCTGTCGCCTCTGAAGTTGAAGAATATCACGCCGTCGCCGTCGCTGACAGTGGCTACAGGTGTGTTATCCTTATCTACGATGCAGGTCGGCTCGATAAATTCATCTGTTACATCTCTTTCATAACTTTTGGCAATTGCCTCCGCAGCACTGGCTGCCTTGAGCCCTTTGCCTGTTCTGAGACACTCGTAAGCTTTTTGCACGCGCTGCCATCTGCTGTCGCGGTCCATTGCATAGAACCTGCCCATCACGGTCGCAATTTTTCCTGTGCCTATTTCATCGGCCTTTTTTTCAATTTCGGCTATGTATCCGGCGCCGCTGTCCGGCGGCGAATCCCTTCCGTCGGTAAATGCGTGTATAAAGACGTCTGTTACGTCGCTTCTTTTTGCCAGCTCAAGCAGGCCGTATAAGTGGTCCAGAAGTGAGTGGACGCCAATGTTACTGCACAGACCCATAAGGTGCATTTTGCCGTTATTTTCTTTTACGAATTTGATTAGTCTCAAAAATTCCTTATTTTCAAAAAACGACCCGTCACGGATAGTCCGGCTGATTCTTACGGATTCCTGAGGAACGATTCTGCCTGCCCCGATGTTTTGATGTCCCACTTCGCTGTTGCCCATAGTCCCTTCCGGCAGCCCCACGTCCCGGCCTGAGGTGTGGATGAGGCAGTTTGGATATTCGGCCATCAGCATATCATCCGTTGGCGTATGAGCACACCTGACGGCGTTATATTTATCTTCATCAGGATTCGGATTATGTCCCCAGCCGTCGCGGATGATTAATACAAAGGGCTTGTTCTTTAAAGTAACTTTTTGTTTTGCCATAGGAAAAGACCTTTCAAGCAAAAGCAACCCAAATAAGATATAACCTCATGCCGTACTTTCAGGTCAAACCAGATTAACCAAATATCCCAATATGATATAAGCCGAGTTTAATAATGTCAAACATTAAGAAAAAACTCAAAAATGAAAGGTTTATACAGGTAAAATTTTTTGACAGTAATATTAACTATGGTATAATTGTGTGATAATTGACTGTTTGGTATGCTGAATATCCGTAGATTGATGCAGGTGATTTGTCCTGAGAAGACAGAAGGGGAACACACGTGTCTGTTCACGCAAAGAGAGTTGATAGCAGGTTTATAGCTGATAATCGCCGGTTCAGAGCAAACGTCCCACGAGCGACAAACCACAAGTCACAAACTGCGGAGTATATACCTTGCGTTATTCCCGGTACGCTGTTTTTTTGCCTGATAAGCGCAGGGCTGTTATTTTTTGCCGGCTGTGGGGCGGGACAAAAGGTCGATAATACACATATTGATTTATACGTTGATGCCATAACCCTTGCCGAGCACAACGAGAGGGAAAAGGCCATAAAAAAACTCAACTCGGCCGTCCAGATAAATGAAAGTTTCACCCTGGCCTATTCGCTGCTTGGCGAGATTTATCAGGAAATGCAGGATTATGAAAAAAGTGCCGCTTCTTACGAAAAGGCAACAGAGTTGAACCCGTGGTCTTTTAACAACCATTTCAATCTTGGGCGGGTCTATCAGCTTATGAAAAAATTTACGCAGGCGGTCAGGGCATATAGCCGGGCCTGTGAGCTTAAACCCGAACATCTCGAGGCGCATCTCAATAATGCCAAGTGTTATTATGAAATCCAGGACTACCAAAATGCTTTGCTTTACGGCGAACGTGCAGAACGCATTGACCCTAATACCGCCGAAGTACAAAAAATACTCGGTGATGTTTATGGGTCGCAAAAAGACTATGAACTGGCAATTAGCTCGTATAAGCGGTCGCTGGAAATAGACAGCAGCAACCCTGCGGTTATAGCTTCTCTTGCAGTTGCATATCTGAACACCAATCGTAATGAACCTGCAAAGGTACTGTTGGAAACAGTGCTGCAAATCCAGCCTGACAGCAAAACCGCCTATCAGTATCTTGGATATTGTTATCTCCAGCTCTACTCCCAGGCCGTTGAGTTGCACAAAAAAGCCAGCCAAACAAATACCCAGGAACCTGAGCTTATTGCTTCTCTAAAAGAAAAGGCAGACAAAATACTCGATGATGCCACAGAAAGCTACAGCAGAGCGATTGAAATAGATGATAAGGACTGGGAGGCTTTAAGGGGGCTGGGAGTAGCGTATATGTTGAGGGCGCGCAGAGACAAAGATAATGCGCTGAAGGAAAAGGCACTTGAGCAGTGGCAGCGGTCTCTGGAAGTCAATCCCCAGCAGCCTGACCGTGAAAGGTTACTTAAACTGATAGCATATTATTCAAAGTAAGAGTGAGCTCATAGGCACATAAGACGTAACCACTCTTTTGTTTTTTTATGCCGAACACCAATTATGACAGAGCTGAAGAAAGAAGTAAGTGATGCCCAGCCGAGTTTTGGCTGGGCTTTTTTGAAGCGTCTGCCTTTGGTAGTGCCTCAGCTTAGGGCGCATCTTATTTTTTGGCCTTTAATGATAGTCGGTTTCGCGCTGGATCTGGCCAGCAAAAGGGCTGTATTCGACTGGTTAGAGCAGCAGCCGTACGGTTCTGTTTCAGTTATTGACGGTTTTCTGCGATTGGTAAGAGCCCAAAACCCCGGTGCCGCTTTTGGAATAGCTGCAGGAAAGCATTATTTATTGATTACTGTTTCAGTTATTGCAGTGGTGATGATTTTTACAGTCTTCCTTTTCGGCAGAACCAGGGGCAAATTGATGTATATTGCTCTTGGCCTTTTTGGAGCCGGTATTTGTGGCAATCTCTATGACAGGATTTTTAATGACGGGATGGTGCGTGATTTCATCGACGTCTATTATAACCGATACCATTGGCCGGCATTCAATCTCGCAGACAGCATGCTCTGTGTTGGCGTGGGATTAATGTTTATTTCGACTCTCTGGTTCTCCAGGCGCCCCTCATAGAAGATATTTGGTTTGGCAGCATATTACGAAATGAAAGTCCTGTTGGGATTTGGGTTTCATTCGGAAGTTTTTTCAAAGACATGCTCGGCGACATAAATAGGAGCGTTTGAAGCAACCCCAAGCGCAATCGCATCGGAAGGCCGGGAATCAATTTCGATGGTTTTTCCGTTTGAGTCCAGACATATCTTTGCGTGGAAGGTATGATTTCGCAGGTCGTTGATAACTATCTTTTCAATTTTAGCACCGAGATTTTCAATTATGCTTTCCAGTAAATCGTGTGTCATTGGTCGTGGTGTTTCGATGCCTTTTAACCGCCGGTCGATTGCAAAAATTTCGACTATGCCGATGACGATGGGGAAACTGCGCTCGCCGTTGAGCTCCTTTAGAACGATTATCTGCTGGTCGGATGTTTCATTAATGATTATGCGAGATAATTGGGCTTCCACATCCATTTCGGAACTACCTTTACTAAATCAGTTGTCCAGCTCGGCGATGTGTTTTTCTATTGTTTGCAATTGTTCAGTTAACTCGGCCATTTTTTCCCTGGTCTGTTCTACCACTTTTGGCTTGGCTTTGGCAACAAAATTTTTGTTGCCTAATTTGGCCTCAACCGTTGTTTTGGCCTTTACTATTTTTTCCTTTTGTTTTTGCAGCCGTTTGCGTTCGGCCTGCGGGTCAATCACATCGTGAACATAAACTTCAGTTGCATCTGCAATTGCAACTGCAGCATTTGCGGGTTTCTTAACAGTTATCCCCGCCTTAAATTCTTTTACTCCTGCCAACTGACATATCAATTCTACATTTTGACTCAAAATATCAACATGTTTTCGCTGCAACTTTGCGGATACGAACAACATTTCACTGGGCGGTTTATTGTATTTACTTCTGACGTCTCTTATGGCTCGGATTACAGACTGGATAGCCATAATTTGTTTTTCAGCATCCTCATCAATTAAGGAATCCAGTTCTTTTGGCCAATCGGCGATAACCAATGCTTTTGCGTTTTTTGCTTCGGCAAGGCCTTTGAGTTTTCTTACCGGTGCAATCTCGTTTAGTTTCTGGAATATTCCTTCCGTGATAAACGGTATAAAAGGGTGTGACAATCGAAGAATCTGGTCGAGTACAAAAGCAAGGACATTTTGGGCGACAGGTTTTTGCTGCTCGTCGGACATTCTTGGTTTGACCCACTCCAGATACCAGTCGCAAAAATCGTTCCAGAAAAATCTGTAAAGCTGTGCTGCCGGCTCGCTGTATTTGTACTGGTCCAGGGATTTGGTAACGTCAGCAATGGTTTGCCCCAGGCGGGAAAGAATCCATCTGTCCGTGATTGTCATTT
Source organism: uncultured Pirellulales bacterium (assembly GCA_964467205.1). Lineage (GTDB taxonomy): Bacteria > Planctomycetota > Phycisphaerae > Sedimentisphaerales > Anaerobacaceae > CAYXPG01. The sequence continues at coordinate 5,017 of CAYXPG010000034.1, forward strand.
TGTCTTTGTCAAATTTTTCCGGGTCGATTCCTTCCAGATTGTCTATTGCGAAGCGCGAGGCGTTCCAGAGTTTGTTGCAGAAGTTTCGGCCGACATCGAATTTTGGTGATGTATTTGCCGTTCGTCCGTCGGGCAGTGTTATAACTTCCACCGGCATCCGGACATCCTGAGTTTGTGTGGTCATACTGGCCAATGTATAACGCATCGCATCGGCGCCGTGGCTGTCGATAGCCACCAGAGGGTCGATTCCGTTACCAAGACTCTTGGACATTTTGCGTCCCTGGCCATCCTGAATCATAGCGTGAATGAATACGTCACTGAAGGGAATATCGCCAGCGCAATATTGGCCCATCATAACCATACGTGATACCCACAGCGTGATAATCTCCCGGGCCGTGCAGAGCACGTCACCCGGGTAGAATGTTTTCATTTCCGGCGTATCGTCCGGCCAGCCAAGGGTGCTGAACGGCCAAAGCGCTGAGCTAAACCAAGTGTCTAAAACGTCGGGGTCCTGAACTAAATCATCGCAGCCGCACTTTTCACATTTTGTCGGGTCTTCCATGCCGGTGCCGGTCTGTTCGCATTTTTGGCAGTACCAGATTGGTATTCTATGTCCCCACCAGAGCTGTCTGCTGATTGGCCAGTCGCGGAGGTTTTCCAGCCAGGCTTGGTATGTTTTGGCGTAGCGCTTCGGGGTGAAGCGCAGTCGGCCGTCAAGCAGCGGTTTTAACGCCAGTCCGGCCAGAGAATTTACCGGCACATCGGTACCCTCGATAAGGCCATCGCCGAATTTTTCTTTCAGGTGTTCGATAGGTTTCTTGACGGCAATATACCATTGGTCGGACAGATACGGCTCGATAGGCACATGACTTCGATAGCTGTGGCCTACCTCGTGGCTGTATTCACGAATGTCTTCGAGCAGGTTCTCCTGTCGGAACCATTCGACAATAGCTTCGCGTGCCTCGAAACGGTCCATTCCAAGTAAGGCTTGTGCCTCCGGGGCGTTGGCATCCTCCCAGCCGAATTTGTCACTGATAGAGCCGTCCGGTGCCATCACATTGATAACCTCCAGATTGTGCCGCTGTCCAATCTCCCAATCGTCAGGGTCATGAGCAGGTGTTACCTTCAAAAATCCGGTGGAGAATTTTGCCTTTTCATCATCACTCTGCGGGTCTGGCAGAACAACATGCTCATCGGCTATTATTGGTATGAGCCGACCGACGATTGGCAGCCGAACTTTTTTACCTATAAGGAGTTTGGCTCTGTTGTCTGCCGGGTTCATCGCAACGGCTGTATCGCCCAGCATCGTCTCCGGCCGGGTCGTGGCAACAGTAACATATTCGATTCGCCCGCCTTCAATTTCCACCGCCTCTGTGAGAGGATACCGCATATACCAGAAATGTCCCTGTACCGTTTCGTGCTCGACCTCATCATCGGCCAGCACCGTTTGTGTGGCAGGGTCCCAGTTGACCAGGCGTTTGCCTCGATATATCAGCCCATCTGCAAAGAGCTTAAAGAATGCGGCTCGAACGGCTTTTGCACAAACCTCATCCATTGTGAAACGGGTTCGCTCCCAGTCGCACGAGCAGCCCATAGCTTTTAACTGACCGATAATCAGTGCTTCGTATTCGTCCTTCCAGGCCTGTACTCGCGCAACAAACTCCTCACGTGCAAAATCTGTCCGCCGCTTGTTTTCCTCTGACAGGATTCGCTTCTCAACTACCGTCTGAGTGGCGATTCCTGCATGGTCGGTGCCCGGCATCCAAAGTGTGTTGAAATTTTGCATCCGCCTAAACCGAATCAGAATGTCCTGCAGTGTGTTATTTAATGCGTGGCCAAGGTGCAGCGGTGCTGTAACGTTAGGCGGTGGAATAACGATAGTATAGCTTTTCTTCCCTTCGACATTGCAGGGAGCCTGTGCATGAAAATACTGGTTGGCAGACCAGATTTCATTCACCTGGCTTTCTATCGCCTTTGGCTCGTAAACTTTTGAAAGCTGTTCACCCATAAATCACCAATCTACCTACTAATCCGCCATAAAAAAAATCCCGGCATGACGGCGAATGCCGGAATTTCATTTTAATAAAACCAAATGTTAATGTAAAGGGAACAATCTAATAGAAGCTCAGCATCGCTGTTGGCTGTTCTGACAACTGGATTCATCCCGTTGTTTGGCTTAGTCGATGTTCATTGTCATCAGGAACTCGGCGTTGGTTCTGCATTTGCCGAGTCTGTTTTTGAGCAGTTCGACCCCCTCGACCGGATTCAACTCACTCAGGACCCTTCGAAGTCTATATACAAGCTCAAGCTCTTTTCTGTCGAGCAGCAGTTCTTCTCTTCTGGTGCCGCTTCGGCTTATATCGATGGCCGGCCAGGTCCTTCTGTCAACAAGCCGCCTGTCAAGGTGCAGCTCCATATTGCCGGTTGCCTTAAACTCTTCGAAAATGACCTCATCCATTTTTGAGCCGGTATCAATCAATGCAGTCGCAAAAATGGTCAGAGACCCGCCGTTTTCGACGTTCCTGGCTGCTCCGAAGAATTTCTTCGGCATCTGCATTGCACCGGCATCGACGCCGCCTGTCAGGATTTTACCTGAGTGCGGCATCTCGGTATTATAGGCACGGGCAAGGCGTGTTATCGAGTCCAGCAGAATTACCACGTCTACGCCGTACTCGACAAGGCGTTTTGCTTTTTCAATTACAACCTCGGCGACCTGGCAGTGCCGCGAGGCAGATTCATCAAAGGTGGAGCTTATAACCTCAACGTCTTCGGCGGTTTTGCGCTCCATTTCCGTAACTTCTTCCGGCCTTTCATCAATCAGCACCACTATCAGTTTCACTTCAGGGTGATTGGTACTGATGGCGTTAGCTATTTTTTGCAGCAGTATTGTTTTTCCGGTTCGCGGCGGCGCAACAATCAAACCTCGCTGGCCTTTGCCTACCGGCGTTATCAAATCAATTATTCGCATATTCAGCTCTTCCGATGTAGTCTCAAGTATCAAACGCTCCTCCGGATGCAGAGGGGTTAAATCGCTGAATACCACTTTTTCCACAAGGCTGTCGGGGTCTTCGAAGTTAATCGCTTCGACACGAAGCAGCGCAAAATATTTCTCAGAATCTTTCGGCGGTCTGATTTGTCCTGATACTACGTTGCCTGTTCGCAGACCAAAGCGCCTGATTTGAGAGGGGGAAACATAAATATCGTCCGGGCTGGATAAATAGTTATATCTCGGATTCCGCAAAAATCCGTAGCCGTCAGGCAGCACTTCTAATACTCCTTCGCCATACATTAGTCCGTTTTGCTGAATACGCTCTTTGAGAATTCTGAAAATCAAATCCTGCTTCTTAAGAGCGGTGTATTCTTTGATATCTTCTTTTTTCGCGATATCGTGCAGCTCCGCAACGGTCAACTGCTGCAAATCCGTCAAATAGAGGTCGCCTTTTTTAATTCGTTCATACTTGGCGTGTGTGGATTCTTCTTCAGCTTTCTTCCTCTTCTTTTTCTCACTTTTGGTCTCGGTTGCGGCGGTATTACTGGTGGCAGTTGCAGTTGAGTTTGTCTGCTGCTGGGACACCTCGGAATCTGTTTGCTCGACGGCAACTTTTTCTTCTGCCTTGGCCTTGGAGGCCTTGCGTTTCCTGGAGACTTTGCTGTTCTTTGGACCAGTCCTGGCCATAATTACTCCTTTTCAATTAGCAAAATTATTTGTGATTAAATAAACAAGCTTTTTGTAATAATTCAATAGGATTTGAATTTTAACCGCAGAAATAAAACTTATGTCAAATTATAGTTCTTTATATCCTGTAAGCGTTCTAAACTAAACCCCGCTCAACCATCATCCGTTATATAAGAGAAAATATCGGTAACTTGCTTGGTCAGAACCAGTAAGTCAGAATTGTTATTTATCGTATTATCGGAGATGGAGGCTTTCTTGTCCAGAGAAATTTGAAAATTTTCTCTGATTTTAAGCTGATTTTCATCAAAACCTGCTTTTTTCTTCATTCTGGCCGTTCTTAATTGCCGTTTACAGTCAACAAAAATGAGTCTGTCGCACCGTTTATGCCATCCGACTTCGGCCAAAAGGGGCATATCCAGCACAATTGCCTTGACCTGTGGCTGACGTTTGTATTGCTCTATAAGCTGCTCGGCACGCGCCAGGACAAGGGGGTGCAGGATACTATTGAGCGACGAAAGTTTATCGACATCGGCAAAGACGATTTCGGCCAATTTTTTACGGTTAATTTTATCAGCCGAATCCAAAATGCTCTCCCCGAAAAGACCGACTATCTTTTCTCTGACAGCTTCTCTCCCAAGCAACTCGCGGGCGATATTGTCGGCGTCGATAATCCGGCAGCCTAATTTGGCGAATTCCGCCGCAACGGTGCTCTTACCTGAGCCGATACCGCCTAAAATGCCTATTATTGGTTTTTTACGGAAATTGTTCACAGCCGGGCAGTCTAACCGCTCTTGTTGCAACAGTCAAGAGCAGGATTTGTTATTGACTAATTATTATAACGCGTTGTGTAGATACATTCACTGGGTTGTGTGTGGAGTGCCTTTTGCAAACTGGGGCACAGACGGTTTTTCACCACCACATCCCAGCTCATTTTTCTGGCAATGCCAAAGCCGACCTGAAGCATATTTTTAATTTCAGCTTCACTCTTTGGTAAGCGTGAGCATATTTGCATCGCGACCTTATCACTGATGGTATTTTCTATTCTATTCCGCACCGACTTATCGATATGCACCACATCTTCAGTGTCGTCAAGTCCGATGGTATCTAAGCTGGTATAGTCTGCAATGACGATATTTTTGACCCCTTCCGGGCCGGCTGTATTCATCACGAAGCCTGCGCAGCCGCAGACACTGCTGACCACGCAGATTCCACCGAAAGTAAGCGGCTCAAGCTGGGCAATGCCAAATGGTTCATAAATGCTTAGTCCGAATTCAACGTCTCCTCCCCTGCGAATATCCATAAATTCCATATCTTTAGGTATTCTCCGGCCGCAGGTCTTTCGGCTGAATCCAAACTGGTTGATGAAAACAATTTTTATGTTGCGGCTTCGGGCGTTGAATCGTTGAATAGCAGCATAGAATTGCGACTCACCACCGGAAAGGTCGGGCCAACCTTCGTGGTGGGCGACAGGCCAGTTATACTCTGATTCCATTTTGTTGATATCCTGGGTACGTCTTTGCGCAACTTCGGTGGAGAGCAAAAATAACACCCCCGTTTTGCCCTGAGTCTTAAATTCACGTTCAATATGCTCAAGCACAAGTAAGTCACGCCACAATCCTTTGCTTTGTACCAGTCTTGTAACATGCGTAAAGATAAAGTCCGGCTTATAACCCAGCAGGTTCTGGCAATATCGCTGAAGCTTCGCTTTTGAATGAAGTTTTTCGTCGAGGCTTATGTTATACGCCGGTATACCGTTATAGACAACATCGATACTGGCAGTGTCAAATTCAGGCGCCAGAAACCTGAGCTCTTCGGCAGTATAATCCCCTACTGCACATATAGTGCTGCAATGTTTGGCGGCTTCGACGAGAGGATGTTTGAAGAAGGAACTCTGGTCACCGAAAACCTGTTCCACACAGAGACCTTTATCGTTGGCTCGTTTCATAGCATTATAAAACATTATATCGTGGCCGGGATGCTCTTCTACTATGCGCCGCATCGTAGCCACTTCGTGAGCGTAAAAAATGGTCTTGAAATTACAGGATGTATCCAGAATCGCCGCCAGTGCTGTTGGCATCCCCATAAATTCGTGAGCGATAATGATTGTCGAATCGCCGGCGGCACCAATCGCTTTCAGTGCTGCAATTACCACCGGTGCCAGTCTGACATACTGTTCATATTCCCACAAATTCTCATATAAGTGACTGCGAATGCCAAAATTTTCATACATTTGTTTTTTGAATTCATTGACGGGACCTTTGTCCATAAGTTTTACATCAATAAGCAGTACTTCGGGCGAGCTTTTTGCCCCTGTTTGTTCGTCGATGAACGTTCGCCTGCCGTAAATAATTCCTGCATTGAAGAAGCTTTCTATCTTCTTAAAAGACTGCCCATAGCCGGTATTTACAAGTCCGTCGATGGACGGATACAGCACTTCTCCGTTTTCGCCCAGCCGTTGTCGTATGGAACCTTCGGTGGAAAACAATGGGCCGATTAGAATTGAACGGTCAACCATTTTGAGGTATGAGTTACAGGTGAAAAATCCCTGCAGGACAGCGCCTATTCCGCCGACTTTTCCCGCTGCCTCGTGAGTAATGTGAACCAATGTTGTCTCGCTGGCCATAACAAATTTCCTTCCCGGGTTGTAAAAAACCAGTAAGATGGTTTTTCGTCTTCATATAAAATATAGGAAATGGATTTATTGCAGCCAAATTAAGAAGGACTGTTTGAGGGGTGTTTTTTAAGGACCTAAAAAATCGCAGCGGACCTACAGTATGCTTGTTTTTTTTAGGACTATGTTTTTAGTTTTCGCAGATTTTTCACGTCAGCTTATTTTGCTCCGAAGTGTTCTTATCAAACCCGAAAGTACCTGCTGAGGCACATCTGCCAGTTCCGGTTCCGGCATTTCGCTCAGGGCTATTTCATCAATGATTTTCGCCGCTTTTTTGGCGGACGGCATTATCAATTCTGCAGTTGCTTCTGCTTGTTCCAGTTCTCCATCGACCATTCGTCTTAGATAAAGGATGATATTTTTCGTCAATTCCTTATTGCTCATTTTCGAGCCTGTCGGAGCAGCGTTGGTTGATTCAGCCGGTGTTTCTTTTTCGAGCAGTATATCCTGGGCAAGCTGATACGTTTCGTCCATTAGTCGTTTTTGTTTTTCTTCATCGGTTTCATTGATTGGTGCAAGTTTTAATTCTTCGCCGGTATCGGCACTGGGGACATACAGCTTGTTATGACATCTTGGGCACTTGCCCCATTTGCCGCCGGCGTCATCGGGAGCTTCCATCTTTTTGCCGCAATGAGCACAATGAAATGATATAGTCATTTTCTCACCTCATATGAAATATTCAACTATCTACTTGCTTTATATTCTGCAACTACATCGGTAGTTATTCCACCGCGGGGTGTAAATCGTGAGGTAACCTTCATCCATCGCGGCCTGCAGGCACCGCTCAAATCATCAAGTATATCATTTGTCAGTGCTTCGTAGAAAATACCTTCGTTGCGGTAGCTTTGAATGTAGAATTTCAGACTCTTTAGCTCAATACATAGTTTATCCGGACAATATTCGATGATGATTTCGCCGAAGTCAGGCTGACCTGTTCGCGGACAAAGACTTGTAAATTCCGGACATTTAATTGTTATGGTGTAGTCTCGTTCCGGCTGGGGATTGTCGAACAGCTCAAGTTCCGGTTTTTTGGACATTTTGTTGAACCTCGCATAATTTCCGTTAAACTAATATAATCAGTTCTGATGATTTTGGCAAGGCCGAAAAAAATGTCGGAAAAAAATAAAAAAGCGGTTGTATTGCTGAGCGGCGGGCTTGATTCGGCCACCACCCTGGCGGTTGCTCGCGATGAAGGTTACAACCGTTATGCCCTGACTTTCAGGTATGGACAACGAAACCACTATGAAATCGAAGCTGCAAAAAAAACAGCCGATGCGTTAGAGACACTTGAGCATCGGATAATTGATATTGATTTAGCGGCCTTTGGTGCCTCGGCTCTCACCGACCCTGAAATTGACGTGCCGAAAGATGGGGCCGATTTGGACAGGCCCAACTACATACCGCCGACGTATGTCCCCGCCCGAAACACAATCTTTTTGAGTTTTGCACTTGCCTGGGCGGAAGTGCTGGGAGCGTTTGATATCTTCATTGGCGTTAATACAACCGATTACAGCGGCTATCCCGACTGCCGGGCTGAATTTATAACAGCTTTTGAGAAGACCGCTAACCTCGCCACTGCTGCAGCCATCGGTAACAAAGGCCAATACAACATCCATACACCGATTATAAATATGAGCAAAGCTCAAATTATTCAAACAGGTACAAAACTTGGCGTGGATTACTCGTTGACGCATAGCTGTTACGACCCGGACGAAAAGGGCAGAAGCTGCGGCAGGTGTGATTCCTGCAGATTAAGATTGAAGGGTTTTGCACAAGCCGGCTTGAAAGACCCTCTTGAATATTGCATAATGAATAATGAATAACGATATACGAATCACCGGTTGCGAAAATGAGGATAAATGAAATTTTTTATTCTTTGCAGGGAGAAGGCTTTTTGGCCGGCGTCCCAAGTGTATTCATTCGTCTGGCCGGCTGTCCACTGCGCTGCAAGTGGTGTGACACGAAATATGGCTGGGACCAGACAGCAGGTATGCACTTCAGTATCGAGAAAATCATTCAGACTGCCGGGCAATACCAAAGCAAATTTGTGGTAATAACCGGTGGTGAGCCGATGATAAATCCGGATATGTCCGTAAAATCGGAGCTGCCGGAATTAGTGCGGAAGCTCAAGGCCTGTGAAAAACATATAACGATTGAAACTGCTGGTATTGCATTTGTACCGGATATGCCTTGCGATTTAATGAGTATCAGCCCGAAATTGCGTAACTCTACGCCGGATGACCCGGAACTTGCCGCAATCCACGAAGATTCGAGACTGGATATAGCTGTGCTGGCCGAATTGATTGAGCATTACAAATATCAGCTTAAGTTTGTCGTCGATTCACAGA
>CAYXPG010000035.1:0-5358 GCA_964467205.1 uncultured Pirellulales bacterium
GGCTTTTGGTGCCTACATTCCAGGTTCGAGTCCTGGCCGGGTAGCTTTGGATTGGTTAAAAGTTACCGTGTCGGCACCGATGACAATTAGAGACGGATAATTATTTTGCAAAAGGCAGGTATGGCAGAAAGAGCGGTGATAATATTAGCGGCGGGAGTGAGCAGCAGGATGAATGCCGATGTTCCCAAGGTGCTGCGTAAGGTTTGCGGTCGGCCGATGCTTGCTTATGTTCTCGATGCCTGTCGAGAGGCCGGTATTGGAAAGATATATGTCGTGATTGGTTTCGGCGCCGAAGAGGTAAAGAAAAGATTTAACGGTGCGGATGATATTGTATGGGTTCACCAGCAGCAGCAAAAGGGGACCGCTCATGCGGTGCTGTGCTGTAAGGAGCAGTTGGGTGGTTTTAATGGTGACACCTTTGTGCTCTGCGGCGATGGGCCGTTGATTCGGGCCAAGACACTCGAGACAATTATCCAAAAGCACGAAGCCGAGCGGTCGGCGGCAACACTTGCAACGGCTGTTCTGGATGACCCGACGGGGTATGGCCGAATCTGCAGAGACAAAGACGGTAAGATAGAAGGGATTGTAGAGCACGGCGACTGCACAAGTGAGCAACTGGGTATTAAAGAGGTCAACCCAAGTTATTATCTGTTCAATAGTAAAGTCCTCTTTGAGGCGGTGGACGAGGTCGGTTGTGATAATATTAAAAAGGAATACTATCTGACAGATGCGATTTCTATTATCATATCGGCGGGCCACAAAGTTGTGGCTGTTGCGGCGGTGCGGCCTGAGGAGGCAATGAGCATCAACACTGAAGCACAGCTTAGCCGGGTCAGCGAGATTATGCAGACAAGGTTGGCAGAAAACGTAAAGTCAGAAGTCAGCAATTAACAATTAAGGTAAGTAGCTATGTTTCTGAGTGAAAATATCAAGATTTTTGCCGGCAGCAGTAATGTAGCGCTGGCCGGTGCGGTTTGCAAATATCTGGGTGTTCCGTTAGGCGGTGCGAAGATAGATAAGTTTCCGGATGGTGAGAAGCTCATCAGGGTTGAGGACGATGTTCGCGGCAGAGACTGCTTTGTTTTGCAATCGACTTGTTTTCCGGTTGATGAGCACCTGATTGAGTTGTTGATTTATCTGGATTGTCTGCGACGTGCCAGTGCCACGCGTATAACAGCGGTTATCCCTTACTTTGGTTATGCCCGTCAGGACCGCAAGGATGAAGGACGAGTGCCTATTACTGCAAAGCTGGTGGCGAATCTTATCACCACCGCCGGCGCCGATAGAGTGGTAGCGATAGATTTACACGCCAGACAGCTTCAGGGCTTCTTCGATATTCCTGTTGACCATCTGACCGGTGAGCTGGTCTTGAGCAGGCATTTCAGGGATATGAAGATAGCTAATCTAACTGTGGTTTCGCCGGATGTAGGTAATATGAAGATGGCATCCCGGTATGCATTACATTTGGGCGGGGAGCTGGCGATAGTGCGTAAAAAGCGAGTGAACGGCAAAGATGTGGAGGCCCAGGAAATAATTGGCGAGGTGGAGGGCAGGAATGTGCTGATGTGCGACGATATTATTGCTACCGCAGGGACAATCTGCAGTGCTGCAAAGCTTGTTAGAGAGCGAGGGGCGAAAAAAGTGTATGTCGGGGCAACACACGGTGTTCTTGCAGGGCCGGCACTGGAGAGGCTCAGTAAGGCGCCAATTGATGAGATAATCGTTACCGATACCATTCCCTTGACCAGCGAGGCGGAAAAGCTCGGAAAGATAAAGGTTTTGACCGTTGCATCTATGTTGGGTGAGGCGATAAAGAGGATTCACAGAAACCAGTCGGTAAGTAGTTTGTTTAATAATATTTGAGGAAACAAAAAAGGGTATAGAGACAGAAGGCAGTGATATTGTCCGAAAGGAATCCATGGGAGAGCGCAAAGAAGTGAGGATGTTATGGAAAAAACATTGAGTTTGAAAGCGGAAATTCGAGAAGATACCGGTACAAAATCGGCGGTGAAGCTGCGCGGGCAGGGAAGGCTGCCGGCGGTTGTGTATGGACATAAGGAAAAACCTGTGGCCGTTTCGCTTGATGAACGTACTTTGGTTGAGGGACTGCATCGTGGGCATCGGCTGATAGATGTTCAGATAGGAAGAAAAAAAGAAAAGATGATAATCAAGGATTTGCAATACGATTATCTGGGTAAAGAGATTATTCATGTGGACCTGATGAGGGTTGATATTACCGAGTTGATTAAGGTAACGGTTCCTATTGAACTTAAAGGGAAGGCCCGGGGCACTAACGAGGGAGGTATTATTGAGGGGCATGCCGACCATCTGGAGGTGGAATGTAAGGCGACGGATATTCCGGAGTTGATACTTGTTTCAATCAAAGATTTGCGAGTGGGCGATTCGCTGCATGTAGGCGATATCGAGCTTCCGGAAGGAGTTAAATTGGTAAGTGATGCGTCGATGCTTCTTGTAACTTGTGGTCTTGTTGTGGCGGCCAAGAGTACAGAGGAGCTTGAGGAAGAGATGCCGGCTGCACCGGAAGTTATTGGTGAGGCCGAGGAGGAAGCATCCGAAGAAAAGGCTGAATAACGTGAACTTGAAAGTTCCCGGCTTGATACGAGACAGATGCTATGGCCGAAATAAAAATGGTCGTAGGCCTGGGTAATCCGGGCAGAAAGTATGTTAATACGCGGCATAATGCCGGTTTTAAGGTGATAGATTCGCTGGCTGATGCGCTGGCAGTAAAGGTTAAAAAGAAAAAGTTCGGCGCCTTGTTTGGCCTGGGTGAATTTACAGATAACAAGTTAATATTGTTAAAGCCGATTGAGTTTATTAACTGCAGTGGGCAGGCGGTTGCGACGGCGGCGGGTTTTTACAGAATCGAGCCGTCGGATTTGCTAATCATAAGCGACGAGATGGCGTTGGAGCCGGGCAGGATTCGGATTAGGCCGAAGGGTTCGGCAGGCGGGCATAACGGCCTGACGGATGTTTTGGAAAAGCTCGGCACCAAGGACATAAACCGGCTGCGCGTCGGCGTCGGGCAGAGCGGGCGGCAGGATGCGGTTGATTATGTGCTCGATGTGCCGACGGCAGAAGAGAAACCGCTGCTTAATAAGGCGATTGAGAAAGCACGGGACGCTGTGCTTTGCTGGATTGAATACGGCATTGAAAAAACGATGAATGATTTTAATGAGCCGTAAGTGCATAATTGGTAACCGGTAATAGGTAAGCTGTGAATTATAAAGTAAGAGTAACTTTAAGATTTGACGGGAGGTAGTCAGCTTGGAAACTATTGTGAAGAAACTTTACGAGGCGATGTTTCTTGTTGATTCGGCCCAGGCCGCATCGGATTGGGACGGGATTACAGGGGCCATCGAGACAATACTTAAAAGAGCAGAGGCGGAAATTGTCTCGATGAAGAAATGGGATGAGAGGAGGCTTGCGTACGATATTCAGAAGAAGAGCCGTGGGACATATATTCTCTGTTATTTCAGGGCCGACGGCCAGAAAATATCTGCAATCGAGAGAGATGTTAAGCTCACAGAGCGCATTATGCGGGTTTTGATTTTGAGCGCTGAAACAAGGAGCCAGGAAGATGTTGATAAAGCGACACCTGCAGAGCAGGTTGAAAATCGCAGGCGGCAGGCGCTAAAGGAAGCAGCCGAAAGAGACAGGGCGGCAGAGCAGGCAGCTAAGCAAAAGACCGAAGAGCAAAGCCCTGGTGAGCCCCGGGAGCAGAAAGCCCCAGAGACATCAGAGAAAATCGAAGATAACGAGAAAGAAACAACAGAACCTGTGATAGAAATCTCGAAGCAAGCTGAACAGATAAGCCCTCTCGAGAAAAATGAAGAGAACGGAGCGGCTGAAAAACAGGATGAATAACGGTTGTAGTCCGGCGGCAATTGGACGGGGAACAAAGTTTGATTTTTGCCGGATACGGATTGGAGTTTAAGAATGGCTAATTATAATAAAATTTTGCTGATGGGTAATCTGACACGTGACCCGCAATTAACATATCTGCCCAGTCAGACGGCAGTAGTTGAGTTTGGTCTGGCGGTGAACCGCAAATGGAAAAGCAGAGAAGGTGAGGACAGAGAAGAGACCTGTTTTGTAGATTGCCGGGCGTTCGGGCGTACGGCAGAGAACATAAATAAGTATATGAGCAAAGGCAGGCCTTTGTTTGTTGAAGGCAGGCTGACCTTTGACAGCTGGACGGCCCAGGACGGCACAAAGCGCAGCAAGCACCGGGTTACAGTTGAGAACTTTCAGTTTCTACCCGGAGGGGCGGGGCAAGGGGTGCGTGGGGCCGAGAAGGGTGGAGCTGCAGCAGAGGCAGAAGCCGGGGCGGATGTTCCCGACAGAGGTGATGATATTCCGTTTTGATGGTCGGTGCACGAGCCTGACCCAGGCCCGAAGTACCAATGACGAAGTGTAAGATTTGAAAGGTAAGTGTTGAGAACAATGGATAGAAACAGAAGAAGAACTACCACACGAGCGGGTACTCGTGAGCAGACGCAATGCCGTTTTTGCAGAAGAGGTGAGAAATACGTTGACTACAAAGACATTGATACTCTGGAAAGACTTTTGACCAATCGCGGCAAGATATACTCCCGCAAGCGCAGCGGCAATTGCGCCGGCTGCCAGAGGAAAGTAAGGACGGCAATTAAACGAGCCAGATATATAGGGCTGTTGCCGTTTACCACATGAGTCGGCAGTTGGTGTCTGGTGAGTTTTACAGTGTGAGTAAGAAAAGGGATTAGGTATGAAAGTTTTGCTTGTTAATGACGTTGATAGATTGGGCTGGCTGGGCGAGGTGGTAGAGGTGGCTACAGGGTATGCGAGGAACTATCTGCTGCCGCAGGGTCTGGCGAAGGTACCGACCGAGGCCAATATAAAGGCATTGGCAGAGGAAAAGAAGCATCGTGCCGAGCAGCGGCTTGTTGATAAGAAGCGGCTTGAGGCTGCAGCGGCAGCGGTCGATGGGGCTGAGGCCGTTATCGCCGAAAAGGCGAATGAGCTGGGACATCTGTTCGGCTCTGTTATGGCCGGACAAATAGCAGCTAATCTTAGACAGCAGCAATTTGAAGTGGCTGATGAGGTAGTGCAGCTCAAGGAACATATTAAGCGGGTTGGTACGCATACGGTTGAATTGAGGTTCGCAGAGGATTTGACCGCTACGGTGAATGTTGTTGTCGTTGCTGAGAAAAAAGAAGGAGATACTAAATCGGCCGAGGAGGCCAGTTAAGGAAAGGGATTTGCAATGGCCAGAGCGGTGAAGAATGGAGCGATGGGGACGGCGGTGAACGCTGCAGCCAAGCCGCAGAGGAGTGTATATGCAGGCCGCAGTATGCCGGA
>CAYXPG010000035.1:5458-13159 GCA_964467205.1 uncultured Pirellulales bacterium
GTGATGTATTATACCGGGATTGTAAAAGACAAGCAGCTTCTGCGTGAGCTTATCGGAGCGGCGAGTGAAATTTTAGAGATGGGCTACGAAGAGACGGGCGAGCCGGGCATGAAACTTGACGAGGCCGAACAAAAGATATTTGCCGTTACGGACAAGAAGATAAGTGGAGCGGCAGTTGTGTTGAAGGATTTGGTTGTTAGCGCTTTTGAGCTTATCGAAAAGCGCAAGGGAAGCCATGTTACCGGTCTGGCGACCGGTTATTATGAGCTTGATGATTTGACGTGCGGGCTGCAGAACGGGGAGATGATAATCATTGCCGGTCGGCCGAGTATGGGAAAAACGTCTTTGGCGTTGAATATCGCTGAGCATGTCGGCCTGGTAGAGGAATTGCCGGTTGCGATATTTTCATTGGAGATGGGCAGGCAGCAATTGGCCGAGAGGTTTTTATGCAGCAGCAGCCGGATTGACTCTCAGAAGGTCAGAAAGGGTATGCTTGATACCGAGCATTATCAGCAGCTGGTAGAGGCGTGCGGGGTGCTCTCTGAAGCGCCGATTTATGTGGATGATACAGCAGGGCTGACGCCGCTGGGACTTCGCGCCAAGGCCAGAAGGCTAAAGAGCCAGCGTGATATAAAATGTTTGATAGTTGATTATCTTCAGTTGATGCATTTGGGTGTGGGCAGGGTCGAATCGCGACAGCAGGAAATCAGTACAATCTCAAGATATATCAAAGCACTGGCGATGGAGCTGAATATTCCCGTTGTGGTTTTGAGCCAGTTGAATCGTGGTCCGGAAGGCAGAGAAGGGCACAGGCCGAGAATGAGCGATTTACGTGAGAGCGGCAGTATCGAGCAAGACGCCGACGTTGTGGTGCTGCTGCACCGTGAGGATTACTATCATCGCGGCGCGAAGGAGTATGAACCGAATAATCAGGCGGAGTTGATAATAGCCAAGCAGCGCAACGGCCCAACAGGCAGTATAAACCTTGTCTTCAGTGAGAGAATTACACGGTTTGAAAACGCCTCTTACGCAGGAGGACAGGAAGCGCCGTTTTAGTCCCTCAATGCTCAGGCGAGAGGCAATTGTAGATATGGAGTATTAAAATTTTAACGGGGCAAACGATATGAAGAAGAGATGTTTGTTGTGTGTGGTTTCTGTAGTGTATTGCCTGTTGGCAGCGGTGCCTATTTGCGTCGTTTGGGGTGCGGGCCAATACGAGATAGACAGTATCAAGACAACCGGTAACCGCACGATAGCCGCCGGTCGGGTATTGAGCGTGGTTCGCAGCAGAGTCGGTCAGTTATTTGATGAGAGAGTTGCAGCCGAAGATGCAAAACGCATCGCTGAATTGGCCGGCGTGGAATACTGCTATTATAACACAAAAACCGTTGATGACAGAATCCAGCTGATATTTGTCGTTGTCGAGCGAAACCTCGTCAGGTCAATCGGCTTTTTCGGCAATCGCAGGTATAAGGGCTCAAAGCTGGAAAAGAAACTGGACCTGAGGATAGGCGATTATCTCGACCCGGCCCTGGCTGAGGCAGGCAGAAAAGTACTGAATGATTTTTATCTGAAAAACGGCTATGCTTTTGCCAGTGTGGTTCTTGATGAGGGGAAGCTATCGTACGGGGCGTTGGTTTATAGAATCGATGAAGGCCCGAGGGTCAGGATAGATTCGGTTCAGTTCCGCGGCAATAATTCCATCAGGACAAGGTCACTTAAGAACGCCGTAAAGAGCAGTGAGAAAAAGTACCTCTTTTGGCCGAGATATTACACCAAAGAGGTGCTGGAGGCGGACCTGGTAAAGCTGCAAAGGATATATCAGAAAAAGGGTTTTCTCGATGCTGACATAACGGCGAGACGGCAGTTCAACGAGGACAGCAGCGAAATCCGCATTACTTTTGCAATTGTCGAAGGTGCGGTTTATACCGTTGAGAACATTTTCCTTACGGGAAACGAATACTTCGACGTTACAAAGCTGGCCGAGATGTTGAGGCTTCAGGCCGGTCAGGTCTATAATGAGGCCAGGTGCAAATCGGATGTGAAACGGTTACTTAAGCTTTACCGCGAGGTCGGTTTCATTGACACCAGGGTGGAGCAGAAGCGCAAGTTCGTTTCGAAAGACAAGGTAGATGTTGAATTTGCGATAACACAGGGGGAGCGTTTTAGAATCGGCCGGATTAACATTACCGGCAACGAACAAACGCATGACAAGGTAATTCGGCGTGTGCTCGATGAATATGATTTTCTGCCCGGCCAATGGTACAATGCCGATATGGCGCGCGGTGACGGCAGGGGCGAGCTGGAAAAAATGGTAAGGCAGATGGCATTAACAGAGTCGGCGACCATTACGCCCACAGGTGAGCTGCCCGGCCAGAGGAATGCCCAGGTCAGTGTTATTGAAGGCCAGACCGGCTCGATAATGTTAGGCGGTGCGGTTGCCAGTGACAGCGGTCTTATAGGTCAGCTTGTTTTTGACCAGAGGAATTTCGACATTACCGATTGGCCTGATAGCTTTGGAGAGTTTGTTACCGGCCAGGCGTTCAAAGGTGCCGGCCAAAGTCTCAGGATAGCGCTGCAGCCGGGTACGATAGTCAGCGAATACATGGTTAGTTTTACCGAGCCTTATTTTATGGATAAGCCGACTTCACTGAACGTGGTCGGTTCAAGCTGGGAAAGAGAGCGAGAAAGTTACAACGAGGAGAGGTTAAAAGGATATGTAGGATTTGAGAAGCGGTATAAGAACCGCTGGCGACACAATATGAGCTTTCGGGCTGAAAACGTCGATGTTACCAGTATCGATGCCGGAGCGCCGACGGAAATCACAGACGTCAAGGGTGAGAATGCCCTTATGGGAATAAGACTTGGTCTCGGCAGGGACCTTACCGATAACAGGTTTACACCGAGCAGTGGTGACGTTTTTAGTGCCAGTTACGAGCATGTTACCGGTGACCACACTTTTGGGATATTGAGAGGTAGTTACGGCAGGTACACGACACTTTATGAGGATTTAGCTGAACGCAAGACTGTTCTGGCGACCAGGTTGCTTGCGGCGACGGTGCTGGGCGGCGATGCACCGCCTTTCGAGAAGTTTTATGCCGGCGGCACGGGCCTTTACGGCATGAGGGGTTTTGATTATCGCGGAGTGAGCACGAGAGGCAGAAATACCATCACCGGCAAAACCGACGACCCGATAGGCAGTGACTGGATATTTCTGGCCAATGCCGAAGTTACAGTGCCATTGGTGGGCGAGAGCCTCGCAGGATTAATTTTTGTTGATAGCGGCACGATTGATTCGGGCGGCTTACGTGCAGCGGCCGGTGTGGGTGTTCAGATAATGATTCCTCAGTGGTTCGGGCCGGTGCCGATGAGATTCGAAATTGCCGCACCGTTTATGAAAGATGGTGATGATGAAGTGCGGGTTTTCAGTTTTTCTGTAGGAAGACTGTTTTAAGTTACTGATAGTGTATAGGCACAACGAAAAGCTAAATGCGATAGAGTATTCTGTAAGGTAAATAAGGAAAGGGAAATTATGAAGATTAAAGTTGCAGTTTTGGGTTGTTTGATAGCAGTGGTTGTTTTGTCGGTGGGCCATAGAATTAACCTGGCGACAGCGGCGCCGAAGTCCGAGAAGGGTGGATTGGAAATCGGGGTCGTCAGCATTGAGAAAGTCATCAGGGATTGCCAGAGAAGCTCAAAGTACCGGCAAGAAAGTCTGGCTGAGCGCAATGCCAAGGAGGCGGAATTGAACAAGCTCATCAAGGAAGTTGAGGCAGAAGAAGCAGGGTTAAAAACATTGAAGCCGGAGAGTCTGGACCGTTTGGCCAGGACGAAAGACGTGTTCGAGAAACGGGCCGGCATCCAGGCCCGAAAAAAGTTTTATGAGCAGGTGATGGTCTTAAAAGAACAAAGGATGATAGAGGGCCTCTATAAAGATATTTTGCGTGTAGTCGGTGGGATTGCGGAGCAAAAAGGGCTGGCCTTTGTTCTTGAAAGGAGTGAGCCGGTGCTTCCCGCGATAAATCTTAACGAGCTTTCGATACTTATTAAGACCAGCAAGGTGCTCTACAGCGGCGGCGGTGTGGACATCAGCGATGAGGTAATAGCGAGGCTGAATGCGGAAAAATAGTTTTGAGTTTTGAGTTGAGATGAGAGTGACAGTTGCACAATTGGCTGAACGTCTTGGGGCTGAGCTGGTCGGTGACGGTACCGCGCCAATAAGTTCTGTGGGTTCAGTCGAGGCCGCCGATGAGAGCGCAGTTACTTTTGTTACGGATGATAAATATAAGGCCGGCTTGGAGAAGTCACTGGCAGGTGCTGTTATTGTCGGCAGTAGAATAGAGGGTTTAACCCGGCCGCAGCTTGTCGTTGATAATGTTGATAAGGCGTTGGTAGATGCGTTGAGTGTTTTTGCTCCGCCTCTGAAAGGGGCTTCCGAAGGGATTGACCCTGCTGCGCAGGTGGCCGATGATGCTCAAATCGCCGAAGGTGTTTCTATCGGGCCGGGCGTGGTAATTGACAGTGGAGTCCAAATCGGGGCAAATACCGTAATCGCTTCCGGGTGCAGAATCGGTGAGAATTCAAAGCTCGGTAAAAATTCCCGTCTTGACAGTAACGTTGTTGTTTATCACAACTGCCGCATCGGTGACAATGTAATCATCCAGGCAAACAGCACAATCGGCTCAATGGGCTTTGGGTATTCATTTATTGAAGGTGGACATCAACTGGTTCCACACAATGGCGGCGTGGTGATAGAAGATTTTGTCGAGATAGGGGCCAACTGCTGCATTGACAGGGCAAAGTTCGGCAACACCATAATCGGAGCCGGGACAAAAATAGATAACCTTGTTCAGATTGCTCATAGTGTAGTGATAGGCAAATGCTGTTTGATAGCGGGTCTGGTTGGTATTGCCGGCAGTTGTCGGCTTGGCGACGGTGTTGTTTTGGCCGGGCAGGTCGGACTGGCGGATAATATAGAAATAGGTGATGGTGTAATAGTCGGTGCTCAGGCTGGTGTTGCCAACAGTGTACCAGGCGGCAAGCAGATAATCGGCTCGCCGGCGATTGACCACAAAAAACAATTGAAGATATTTAGTTTGGTGTTTCGTTTGCCGAGGCTGGCCGAACGGGTAAAGCAGCTCGATGCGAGGGTTGAAAAACTTGAATCTGCAAAAGACGATAAAAAGTGAAGGCTGGATATCCGGCAAAAGCTTGTTTGAGGGCAAGGAGACGAAGGTGGTTTTTCATCCTGCTCCTGCTGATTCCGGGCTGGTTTTCGTGCGGACTGATGTGCCGGAGCCGGTTCGGATTAGCGCTGTTGCACCTAATCTTGCCCAGCGAAGCAGGCGAACAACAATAAAGAAAGGCTCTGTCAGTGTTGAGACGGTGGAGCATTGTCTGGCGGCGGTAAGCGCTCTGGAAATTGACAATCTGATTGTGGAAGTTGAAGGACCTGAGCTGCCGGCTCCGGACTGCAGCAGTGTTGGCTATGTCAGGGCCTTGAAGCGTTCCGGCCTGGCTGAGCAGCGGGCTTCTCGCAGGGAGTTTGTTATCACCGAGCCTATAAGTGTGTCGGCCGGCGGCGCTTCAATATACGCCCTTCCATATGCCGATGACGGATTAAGTATCACTTATGATTTGGATTATAGCGGCCATACCGGTATTGGTCGGCAAATTTTCGGCTGCCGGGTGACAGCGGAGAATTTCGAGAAGAATCTGGCACCTGCGAGGACATTCTTGCTTGAGGCCGAAGCCAAGCAGTTTCAGGCTCGCGGGATGGGGACACATCTTGGCCCGCGCGACATTCTTGTTATCAATTCAGAAGGTCCGATTAAGAACAGCTTTCGTTTTTCCGACGAGTGCGCCAGGCATAAAGTAGTTGACCTGATTGGCGACCTTGCGTTAGTCGGGCGGGCGGTTAGAGGAAGAATAGTGGCTTACAGGAGTGGGCATTCGTTGAACCAGCAGCTCGTAAAGAAGCTGTATGAAGCGGCCGAGAGGCAGGAGCGAATGGCGAAATTAGGGACGGATGCCCTTCTGGACATACGGCAAATCGCCAAGATTCTGCCGCACAGATACCCATTTTTGTTAGTGGATAAAGTAATTGAGATAGAAGGTAACGAGCGAATAAAAGGCATAAAGAATGTGAGTTTTAATGAGCAGTTTTTCCAGGGTCATTTTCCCGGCACGCCTATTATGCCGGGCGTTCTTATTGTAGAAGCGATGGCGCAGGTTTCCGGTCTGCTGTTTGCCCAAAAACTCGAGCATGCGGGCAAGCTTGCAGTGCTTTTGAGTATGGACGGTGTAAAATTGCGAAAGGCGGTTGTCCCGGGCGACCAGCTTGTTCTTATAGCTGAGACAGTCAAGCTCAGGAAAAGGACGGCACAGTGTCGGTGCAAAGCGATGGTGGCCGAAGAGGTGGCGGCCGAGGCGCAAATCAAGTTTATGCTTGTGGACGAGGAGAAGATATGAACTTGAGTAGTCAGATTAAAATTTCAATGGAGGCAAAAGAGAATACAAAATGAGTGTGATACACCCCAGTGCGGTGGTTCATAAAGATGCTGAATTGGCTGACGAGGTAATGGTCGGCCCCAATTGTGTTATCGGCAGCGGGGTCTCGATTGGCGCCGGCACGGAACTCGGAGCCAATGTGGTGATTGACGGAGACGTCAGGATAGGGCAAAACAATCATTTTTTTGCCAATTGTGTGATTGGCGGCATACCACAGGTGCTTGGCTTTAATTCGCAAAACGAAATCGGGGGGATTATAATTGGTGATGGCAACACTATCAGGGAACAGGTAACCATTCATTCGAGTATTTATCCCGGCAAATTTACGAAGGTAGGAAATGACAATTTACTTATGGTAGGCGTGCATATTGGGCACGATTGTACGCTTGAGGATAAAACAGTTTTGAGTAATTATGTTCAGCTAAGCGGCCATTGCAGAATTGAGACCGGCGTCTGGTTTAGCGGTATAGTTGCACTGCATCAGTTTGTAACTATCGGCAGGTGGAGTTATGCCGCCGGTCTTGCGGGGATAAATCACGACATTCCGCCGTTTTTGATTGTCAGCGGTCATTATCCGCCGAGGATTCGGGGCGTTAACGAGCGGGGTATGAGAAGGGCCGGTCTGAGCAAGCAGCAGCAGCAGAAAATTTCCGAGGCCTACAGAAAACTTTACCGCTCAGGAGGGACACTGCTGGAGAATGCGAAGGCACTGGCTGCTGATGACGGAATTGACGAAAATGTGCAGGCTATGGTCGATATGATAATAAAAAGCAGTGAACATCGATTTGGCAGATACCTCGAGACGTTAAGGCATTAAAAAAGAGCGCAAGAACACTCTTGTCTTATGTGCTTATAATTTATATAAAGTGAGAATGGTATGGACAGGATACGCACAGCGGTTATTGGCGCGGGCAAGATGGGGACGATTCACGCCAGGGTCTATAACCAGCTTCCGCAAAGCAATTTTGTTGCGGTGGTGGATATCGATGCCGGAAAAGCTGAGCGTCTGGCAAAGAAATATGACTGTTTGGCTTTTACCGGTTGTGCCGATGTATTAGGCAAAGTTGATGCGGTAACAATAGCTACTCCGACGATACATCATTTGGAGCTGGCGAAACTCTTTATCGAAAATAATGTGCCTGTGATGATTGAAAAGCCCCTGGCGGTCGATGTTAAAGAAAGTAAAAAGAT
>CAYXPG010000036.1:0-13118 GCA_964467205.1 uncultured Pirellulales bacterium
CAGTGCGACAGCCACCGCCGGCCATATTGCTTGCTGCCCATAACGTTGTTGAAATTGTTTCAGACACAAGGTCCGCCGAACAATACCAAACAGCAGCAGGCCCGCGCAGATATGTATCGCCAGATTTACTAAGTGATAGCCCCAGGGCTCCGGCCCGAACAAGGCATAATTGACGGCGAAAGACAGGCTGAGTATCGGCCGCCCGGCCACCGTGGCCCCGCTCTCTGCCAGTGGAAAGGACATTGCTTCCGACAATGGCCAAAGAGAGCGGATGTGGGGATTTTCAACGATGGATTTAGTATCGTCGTAAAGGAACACACCATCAAAGCTGTTCAGATAAGCGGCAATGCCAACTATAATAATTATCCCTGCGCAAAGCCAAATTTGCCACAGTGGCCCCGGATGAGCCGGAAGATTTGGCTGAACAGCTGCAGCTCTGCCGTGTGAACCTTCAACTTTCTTCTTTCCCTTAGCCATACTCACACCATCGGTGTCCCTCGCAGCGAGAACCTGTTGTAACTGCGATGAATTATTCGCCTACTCGAAATAAATAAAAGAATAGTCACCCGTGTAGCCGTTCTCGTTAAAAAGCCATTCCCACTCAGCCGGCGTGAAAAAGCACTCACAGGTTAGTTGCCAGTGCATAAGATTGGCCTTTTCTTCTTCGTTTCGGTAGGACTCAACGACAATGTAGCTGCCGCCTTTCTTGACCCGCTCAATTTCCTTCAGCGCCTTTGCCAGGTCATAAATGCAAAGGTTGTGCAGGGTGGTCAGCGATATGACAAGGTCGAAGTAGCTGTCCTCATAGGGCAGCTCCTGTGCCCACCCAAAGTCAAGAAACGGCCTGACCTCTTCTTTAGCATGTTCCAGCGCATATCTTGAAATATCAAGCCCCTGCACCTCAAGGTTCGGAAGGAGCACTTTCATTTCGTACAAAAGAAAGCCCTTGCCGCAGCCGACATCCAGAACCCTGCTGGAGTTGTTCAGGCCGTAATGTTCTATCATATCCTTTGCTACCGGGGCCCATCGGCCGTCATAATAAAAACCGCCGTAGCCGTATTTGCGGTCGCCATCCCAGTAATCGGCCCCGAACTTCTTTGCTGTTTCGGCGCAGTGGGCCTTGTCACCTCGGGTGACTCTTTCCAGATAATCACGTTTGGTTTTCGTATGCAGTTGCGTTACAAAATCGATATAAGCCATATTTATCTCCGCTAAGAATTAAACAAAGTCCAGATGCTCCTGGTCCGCCTCGAAATAGTCAAGCAGCATAACATTTTTACCATGTGCAACGCAGTGGTGGCGGCATTCTTTACCTGGATTAAGGGTTAGAAGTTTTTGTTTGAGTTCGTCGCTGAACCAGAGTTTGGCAAAGCTCTTATTCTTTATTGAGCCAAGCAAACCGCTGCTTGTATATGCCTTGTCCTGACAGGTGTAAACGTTCTCATCTGCCGCGATGACAGTCAGGTATTGTGCAAAGGGACACCATTTGTATTGCCTTTCGAATCCTTCTTCGGTTGAGTCCGGCAGATGGAATTTATCAATAATAGCGAAAGAATCATCACCGAAGGTGCGAATGCCCTCGGCAATCTGGTCCTTGACGGACTGATAAAACGGCTTTATATACTCGGCATTTTCCCGCCGCTTTGTACTCACGACTGCACCGGAGGCCTTTACATGGTCTGCCCCAAGCTCCTTTGCCATTCTAAAAAAGTCCAGCACATTCGCACTGTTGTCTTTGGTAACTATCAAATTCAGCCCCAGAACACATTTGCGTCCCTCGACATCGGCGAAGTTTCGAATGTTCTCACAGACCCTGTCAAATTCTTCTAATGCGACACCTCGATTTTTTGCATAAGTTTCCCTATCTGCCGCGTCCATAGAGATGCGTACCCATACCGCCCGACGTGCCAGAAGTTCTGCGACCTCGCCTTTGAGCAGCCCCCCATGAGTTAACATTGCAACTTTGATTCCGGCGTCCAGCAATCCCTGTATGGTTTCAACTATATACCGATAGCATAATGGCTCTCCGCCGCCGGTAAGTGTTACCGCTTTTACGCCCATCTGTCCAAGGTCGGAGATTATCTCCTGCATTTTTTCACGAGGAATTTTGTCACGTTCGTTCATTCGTTCGCTTAAATACAGCTCATCGTTGCGGTAGCAGCAGTAGTAGCAGCGGTGAGTACAGGAATTGGTGGGTTTGAGACGGACATGGATTGGTGCCGACAGCCGGCCGGCTTGTATGTCGTCCAGCTTGTCGTGATAGTGGAACATCTTACTGTTGCTGTACACATTGCCCATCACAAATCCCGTAACAACCTTAAAACTTATATCGGTTTTAAAAAACACGGCCAAAGAGCTTCTATGAATATTATCATCTCAAAACCTCACAAAGATGTCAAGTGGATTTACGATTTACGATTGCCGATATACGATTTCAAATCGAGAATCGACAGTCGGCAATCGGAAGGCCCTTTAGCGATGCAGCAAACTCTGCCATACCAGGTGCAATCCCTCTCTTATGAGTGTGAACAACTGATAGCGAGTTCTAATTTTTGTTAGTTGCTTCAGGATATAAGACGGCCTGAGGTAAAACTTTCGCATAGCCAGATTTCTCATCTGCCGGACTTCTTCTCTGGGCAGGCTCGGCGACTCCCAGACAGGCCGATAGTCTGACTCGGCGATTTCCACACCTTCGTCGATTGCCCACTGCTTTTCTGTCACTTCATCTCGAAACGATGTGTTCCACGCAGGCCTTGCCACGTTAAAGGCGGCAATGTCAGGGTCAAGCGATATGCTAAAGTCCACCAGCCTCCGCAGCGAGTCCAAATCTTCGCCGCTCAGTCCGATTATAAAGTGGGCCAGCGTTCGAAGACCAACCTTTTTGGCAAGAGCAAATGCCTCTTTGATTTGCTCGACATTGATTCCTTTATTATATTTTTCCAGAACATTTTCATTCGGCGTTTCAACGCCGAGCATTATAGTATGACAGCCGGCGTCCTTCATACTCCTAAAGAGCGGCTCATCAGCGGCGTCAACGCGCATATCGCAAAGCCACGACCACCGCCCGCCTGTGCTCTTCATTGCCCTGCATACTTCCAGTGCGTGCTCTTTCAACGTGCCGAAACTCGAATCCGGCAGCAGCAGCTCTCTTATCCCCAGTGAACGTATAAATTCCAGCTCTTCGGCGACATTATCTATGTTACGTTTCTTGAAGTCAATCCTCTCGAAGTAGCAGAACTTGCAACGGAACGGACAGCCGTAGTCGGTCATCAGCATAGTAAAAGGATGATACATAATATGGGGAAGATGATACCGCCTCAGGTTGAGCAGGTCGTGTCGCGGCACAGGGATACTGAAAGTTTTTTCGGTGACGATAGCTGGCCCATCCTTGTCAAATCTCGTGAACAAATTCTTCAGTCCCGACTGCTTTTCTTCAGTGAGAAACTCAACCACCTCGCTGTCTGTAAAGTCGAGGATAACCGCATCAAGAAATGGATTTTCGTCTATTACCTTTTTCGCCTCAGCACGGGGATAGTCACCCGAAACGGCAAGCAAACTCCCATAGCGCTGCTTAATTTCGGAAAGGAACGCCATATCCGACTTCCACGAAACCGCCGCAACCACCGATATGACAATATCTGGTGCAAAATCGGCTATACGTTTATGTGCTTCCTCCCCGCTCATCTCCTCAGCCATAGCATCCAGAATATGCACGTCGAACCCTTCTCTCAGAAAACCGCTAAGAACCAGAAGGTCCAACTGCGGCCAGTAATATCTGCCCTTTGTAATATGACCACAGTAGTAGTCCCGTGAGACTCGCAGCTTGCAGGGGGGATTAAGCAGCAGAACTTTCTTCATCACATTTTCTGTCCCATCAATTTTCTCAGAAATGCAGCGATTCCTTCTGCATCATTTTCCTCAGGGCTCCAGTCAGCATATTCGGTGGCCTGGCCATCTTGATTCGGCCCGCTCAACGTCTCCTGGTAAACGGCGACTTCTGACCGGACAACTGGCATATACCAGCTGCCGGACGACAGGCGAAAACAGAAGGTCTTGCCGCTGCTCGGTGGCTCCAGCTCGATTCTTTGCGTGACATCGCCTGCCTGGTCAAAAAGAAAGACCGTCAATTCTCCTTCAATCATCTGGTAAGTCATTGACCGGCCCGGATGACGATGCGGCCGGGAATAATTGTCACGACAGGCGGCAATTATCATCTCCTGCACCGGTGATTCGGGCGAATGATGCAGACAAAGTCTAAAACGCAGCAGCTTTGACTGGCTGGCACGCTTCTTTAGAAACTCAACCATTTTCCGGTCAACTTCTATAAGTTCTTCGGTATTAAATATTGCACCTTTTGCTTTGCGCATCATTCCTCTTAAAATAATTACTTAATCGCTGTTTTTATTTCACCGGCGATTTGTCGCAGGGCCCCAACGGTTCGGGCCAAGTTGTCCTCGCCCTGGTCAGGCCCGGACGGCAGCGTCAGTCCTTTTTCTGCAAACATCCGGGCTGCAGGAAAATTGTCCGGACTTTCCAAATGCTTTGAATCACTCAGGCACGGATTAAACGGCCGGGCTTCTATCCCACGCTCATCAAGAAGTTCAATTACTTTCTCCCGCTCTGAACACAAAGCCTGGCTCCACAGCGGCACTTCACCTTCGTCCACTCGAATCTTGAGCACCTTCAGATAATCCAGTTCCTCAAGCTGTTCTTTATAAAAATTGTATGTTCGCTTCACTGCAGCCAGTTTCTCAGACAGCTTTAGGGCTTGGGCCAGCCCAACCCCTGCCAGCATATCGTTAAATCTTAGGTTAAAGCCAAAACCGTCGAAAACATTGTCCGGGACCGACAGCACACCCTGATTACGAAGTTTCAGCAGTTTCGTATATGATGCCTCGTCTCTGGTGGCCGCAAAACCACCTTCGCCTGTTGTAATTAGCTTGGCAATCGACATAGAGAATATACCGAAGTCGGATTGTGTCCCGAGATAACCGGCTGAATTCTTAGAGCATAATCCTTGTGCGGCATCCTCTATCACCTTTAACTCGTACTTTTTGGCCAGAGTTTTTATTGCATCAATGTCACAGGCCGCACCGTTGAGGTGTACCGGTAGAATCACTTTGGTTTTGTTTGTAATCGCAGCTTCGATTTGATTCACATCGATAAGCGGTCTGTCCGGCTGGACATCGACAAGTCTGACCTTTGCTCCTAAAAGAAGGACAGAATGTGCAGTGGCGATATAGGTAATGGCCGGAATAATAACCTCGTCCCCCGGCCCGACACCGCAGACCATTAGTGACATCGCCAGCGCCGTACTCCCGCTGGTAGTTAGCACAACGTAAGGAACGTTCAGTATTTGGGCCAGCTCATCTTCCAGTTTCCTGCATACCGGCCCCTGGTTGATGTGGCGGTTGCGTATCGACTCTTCAACACCTCGAATCTCCTCATCACCTAAATCCGTTTTCCACCAGTGGACTATATCATTGTCCATATCGTGTCCTTCCATTGCGAATACGTCAAAAGTATAACACTATTTGCACTATTAGTCAGCCTTTCCACATCCCTGCTTCCAGTCCACTCGGTCAAACCATACGGGACACCCATCGCATATCGGTATCTCGGCTCGATGTCCCTGCAGGTGCATCTGCCGAATTTGTTTCAGTTTTTCACCTTTCCAGATTTCTTCGATACTCTGTTGACGAGCATTACCTAACGGTACGGAATTTGCAAAGTCGATACAGCAGAGATTTACATCTCCGTTGCTGTGGATGCCTAACGTGCTCCAGAGAGCAATACACGGAAAACGGTTAATCAGTTTTCTGTCTTCGGGGACATCTATATCAATCGCAGAACCCCAGTTATGCGGCTGACGCACGGTAACCTGGTCTATCTCGCTGACCATTGGCTTCCAGTGCTCGAGGAAAGTCTCGGCCTCGTCCCGGTTGATGTCCTGCAAAATCATTTGTATGCGAATCATCAGGTTGGGATTGAGCTTGTCCCTTAGACGAATGAATTCTACTGTGTTCCGGTACACCGCTTCGAACTTCAATCCTCTGCGGATGGACTCGAACCTCTTAGGCACCATTGAATCAATTGTGATATATATCATATCAAGGCCCGCACGGATGAGCTCTTCAGCTATTTCCGAGTCCATCAAACTTGCGTTCGAGTTCAAATAGGTCTTTCGGATGCCAATCTTTTTGAGCCTTTTGATCTTATAAGCAAGGTCCGGGTCCAGCAACGGCTCACAGTCAACGTAAAGCCCGACTCTCTCCATATGCTCGGCATACTGCGACAATTCCCGCACAATCTTCTCAAACAATTCGGCCGACATAAATTCCTTCTTTTTCTTCTTAAAATCAATCCCACACATAATACAGCGTGCGTTGCACTGGTTGATTGTTTCAATATATACGTACTTTGGGAAAATGCGCAAAACATCTATTTTATGCCCTAACGAGTTCTCAACGTATTGCAGGGCATCTGCTTCAGTCAAAGGAGGCTGAATACCGGATTCATCATGCTGCATTTTTACTGCCCTCCTTTACTTTTTTGGTACTCCATATAAGATTGTCCAATCTTCTCTTGGAGCGCGCCGATAGAATCGAATGTTTCCTGGGCTGTTTGTGGAAAGTTTTCAAGAATATCAACAAGCTTAAAATCGGCAAAGCGCTGACGCCAGTAATCGGTTTGGGAAAACTCCACCGCCTTGCTGCGATACTCCTCGGCCCTGCGGACATCACCTTTGATTTGATAGGCAAGGGCAAGAAATAGACTCATATAAGGATTGGTTGGGTATGGAACCTGGGCCATTTCAACCCACGCTATGAATTTCTCGGCTTTTCCTTGCCGAGTCAGGTTCCTGTTATTGATATAGTTGCCGATGAGATTGAATGCGAACCAGATTTCTTTAATCTGGTCGGCATCGGGCACCGAATCCGGCTCAATGCGAAAAACTTCCAGCCCCTTCAATGTCCCCTTATGCACCGATATTTCCAGCTTACGTGAGTGCCTGATGGGCAGGTAGTTGTGTGTTGTTGCTCCTTTCGATTCCATTTGCTCGTCAAAAACTTCCCTGTAATCCTCAAACATCGAGGCCCCGCGAATCGCCTGGCAGGTCGAAACGCCGGACCAGTCCATCTGCAGTTCGATGATAAACAGAAAAGTTTCCATTATCTGAGAAAACTTTTCTTCCGGGAAACCTATCATAAAGAGCCCGACAACGAGTATTTCAGGATAATTTTTGATAACGTTTGATACTCGCCGGAATGTCTGAAGAGTGGCAGGCTTGCGAATCTTCTTGAGTATCTCGGCGTTTCCCGTTTCTATGCCGATTCTAAAACCGATACAGCCTGAGTCTCGCATCACTCCGAGCATCTCAGCATCCAGAGACCTTGCTATCAGGCCGTTGCTCGCAGACCAGGTAACATCCAGCTTCGCCTCGGTAATCCGTCTTAATAAATCCAGAAAGTTTTGCCGGTAAAACAATGGGTCGTCGTCCAGCCATTCAAAATGTCGAACGCCGCGCCTGGTAACCAGATACTCGATTTCCTTAAATACAGAATCCACGGACCTCGTCCGCACACCTTTGCCCATAAACGACTGCACGGCACAAAACCGGCAGGCCGCCCGGCAGCCGCGGCTCATCTGGATAGCTGCGAACGCTTCGCCGGACATTCGCACAAACGGATTCAATGAACCGTTCTGGTAGTAATCCTCTATCTTCACAATAGAATAGCTGTCAATCATATCACTGTCGAAGTGAACAATGTCCCGCTCACCCCCCGTTTCATACAGCGTCCCTTTGTGCTGAAAGCATATACCGTCGGTTGGCGATTGTCCGAAATTTCCTCCTGTTATCTGGTCAAACAGATAGTTAATCTTGCTCTCCGCTTCTCTTTGCACCACAAAGTGACACAGCTTTTTATCGAGCAGCCGGGCGTATTCGTATGTGGCGATAATCCCCCCCGTCAATACCACAGAGCGATTTCGCTCTTGCAGCATTTCAAGCGTTTGCACAAACGGCCCAATGCTCGCATCAAACATACACGAAATACCGACAATATATGGGTCAAATGAATCGAGAGTTTCTTCAAGGATACCAATCCACTGATTGTAATCAAACGTTGGTTCTTCACGTGTCCTTTTTAACAATTGAAGGTTCATATCCAGTATTCTTATATCCAGACCCCGCCCCTTCAACGCCTCATACAAACACTGCAAACCTGTTGGCGGAAAAGCGTAACAGCCCCCTCGCCTGGCTATTTCAGGGTTGAAACTTTCCAGAATCATCTGCGGAAGCTGCACAAACAGAACTTTCTCGTTCATCTCGTAATGAGATTTTAGAAACTTGCTGTATTCCGGCAGCATCACACCTTCGACATCTTTTTTCAACGATGTTTCCATTAATGTCATTTGACTCCGGTTTGTGCGGCATCCTGTATATTGCTCATCTTGACGGTATCTTTCCTTATGTATATCTCCCACAGAGTAGCCGGGATGAATTTCAAAACGTTTATTATATTACCTGGCTTAAATGCCTTGCTTTTCCTCGCCTCTATATCGAACTTATCTTTATACTCGACCTGCACGTAACTGCAGCCGGTTTTGAGCATCTTTATCAGAGCTTCCGGCTGATAGCCAAAGCTGTTGGTGCGAATATTAAACTGCTTTAGCTGAGAACTGCGGTATAGGATGCTGTTTCCGTAATGTTTTATGTTTAAGCGAAACAGCACATTCAGAAGCGCCCGAAAGCCCCGCGAAATGATTCTCCTGCCGATGTTCCTTTCGTTCACATTCGTTGCGTATGATATTACCAGGTCGGCTTTACCTTTTTTGGCAAAGATAATTCCCAGTGCCTCAGCCGAAGTTGCCCCTTTGCCGTCAACATAAATAAAATAATTCATTTTCGCCCGTTTAAGTCCTTCTCGAATGACCCCGCCGATACACTTTGGACTCTTATGATGAAATGCCCTGACATATTCATAACGCTCCGCCAGCTCTTCTGCTATCTCACCGGTTCTGTCGGTACTGCCGTCATTGAATACAAGAATCTCATATTCATCGAACGATTGCTCCACCGCCCCCACCATATCCGCAACGGCTCCGGCCAAATGGTTCTCTTCGTTCAGCGCCGGCACGACGACCGTTATCGAATTCTCTTTAGACATACTCGAACCTCATCTGCTATTGTCTCGGCTGTCAATCCATATTGCCGCCGTAAATAATCCTGGCTGCCTGCTTTGCGAGCGTATTCGTCACCAATCGCAAACTTCTTTAACAGCACTTTTGTGTTTAGTTCTTCCTCGGTCAACACGCCGGCTACCACGCTGCCAAGCCCGCCGATGATACTGTGCTCTTCAACCGTAGCTATGAGACGACATCGCCGGGCCAGTTCGATAATCAGTTCCTTATCAATCGGCTTGATAGTATGCATGCTGACCAGTTCCGGCCCCACACCGTCGGCTTCTAAAATATCGCAGGTATCGACAGCCGTCGGCAGCATATTACCGGTGGCAATAATCGCAACGTCATTTCCCTTGCGCACTCTCAGCCCCTTACCTATGGCGAAGGACTTCTGACGCCGGTTGTGAACCACCTTCTCTCCCGTCTTGCCAAGCCGCAGGTAACATGGCCCCTCAAGTAACATTACAGCTTCGACGGCCTGTTGTGTCTCAATCGGGTCGCCCGGACAGATTACAGTCATATTCGGCAGACAGTTCATCACCGCAATATCCTCTATGGAGTGATGCGTCATCCCCGCCGGGCCGTATGTAAGACCCCCACCGACCCCGACTATTGTTACCGGCAGTTCGGGATAGCACAAATCCACCCGGATTTGCTCAAAGCAGCGCATTGTCACGAATGGCACAATGCCATAAACGAATACCTTTTTCCCGCTAACCGCCAATCCCGAAGCCATCCCAATCATCGAAGCTTCGGAAATCCCTGCATTAAGATAGCGCTGGGAAAACCGGTTCTGGAATTCGTCGAAAACGTGAAATCCCGTATCGGCGACCAGAACGTATATCGAATCGTCCTGTTCCATCAGTTCCGTAAGTTTATTTAAAAATGCTATTCTCATTTGGGCTTATCCAGTTCGTCGGTAAATGGTTTGACCTTTTCAGCCGGCACCGAGAAATAGTGCCAGCCCAGTTTGTCCTCCATTTCCGAAACTCCTTTACCTTTAATGGTACGGGCGATTACTGCCGATGGCTTGCCGGCGGCAAAGGGAACTGCGCTGAGTGTATCAATCAATTGGTGCTGATTGTGCCCGTCAACTTCCCTCCCCTCCCAGCCAAAGGCCGAAAACTTCGGTGCCAATGTTTCTATCGGTTGAATGTCCTCTGCCCGACCGTAACCCTGAAGGCTGTTAGCATCGATTATAATTGTGATATTGTCCAAACCTAATCTTGCAGCTAACATCGCACCTTCCCAGACGCTTCCTTCTTGGCATTCGCCATCGCCCATAAGAACGAAAATGCGATAGGTTTTGTTGTCGTGTTTGGCCGCCATTGCCATACCGACAGCGATGGGCAGGCCGTGACCGAGTGAGCCGGTAGAGACCTCGACGCCGGGTACCGTGTTTTGACAGGGATGCCCCGTAAGGCCACTGCCGTCGGCAAGGTAATCTTTCAACAACGACGTATCGATAAAGCCCTTTTTTGCCAGTGCCGCATACAAGGCAGAGGCGGCGTGTCCTTTGGAAAGAATAAACCTGTCACGTGCAGGGTCGTCCGGCGAAGTAATATTCATTACCTCAAAATAAAGAACCGCTAAAATATCGGCGGCAGACATAGCTGAACCCACATTGCTCCCTCTCTGATGCATTCTCACTATGTTTTTACGCAGTTCAGTAGCAATTGTTTTCAGTTCATCTACCGTCATTTTTGTCTGCTCCTTGGCGGCAAAGTTTTCAATCTTCAATTTACAATTGCAGATTGACAATCGACAATCGGTAATCGACAATCAAGTCTCAGTCTATCCCCCAATCGCCTATAGCATCAAGAACCATCTGAGCGGATATATATTTCATGCAGCAATCATTGAGAGCACATTCAGCCTTGAAGCAGGGTATGCAATCCCGTTCGATATTCGGCTGCAGCATCCGCAGATTCTTGTGCGGCGATTGCTCGGTCACCGGTGTCGGCCCGAACAGACCCAGCACCTTTTTGCCCAAAGCAATACCTAAGTAAATTGCCAATGAATCGTTCGTAATTAACATCCGGCAGGAATTAATCCACTCCATATATCCTTTAAGGTCGTTAAGGTGCTGCTGGTATGTAAAAGTATATTTGCCCTCAACCAGTTTCTCTAATTCGGTCCAGTATTCCATCGGCCAGGCCTTTACCGGCAGCAGTTTGCCCACGTGAACATTAAAACCTAGGTCGTATTGAGCTTTGCTCGTCGGCTTATATCCAAGCATATAACTCTGCCCATCCCATTTGGCTCCCAGTATGCTGTATAACATTTCAGCCCAGGGTCTGTCGTTGAGTTTTTTCAGGTCCTCGCGGCTGGCAATATTCAACACTTCGTGAGCACGTTCGTATGCTTCGGCCGCACCCTTTTCCTCATCGAACCGAAAGCCGTAGTGGCTCCACGCATTAATCTTATTGACCAGTGCGCAAATGCCGGGAACTTTTTCCAGGTTGATTACCTTGTCGAACCGCTCGCTCTCAAGCTGGAGTGTGCTTAATAAATCGAAAGTAAGTAGGCGGTCGATATAGGGATTGCCTTCGAGAAGTGGAAGTGCTGCCTTATCTGTCAGCCACGTAACGTGGTCGTCTTTGAAAAGATGAAGAACAACGGTCGTCCTCAGAACGTCCCCAAGACTGCATGTTTGCCCGATTTCCGGAATAAGAGTTTCGGAATAGCCGAGCTTGATAATAAGTATTTTATGTTTTTTCTTAGCCAATTTACATTTGCCTTTAACTAAATAAAATTATCGTGGGGCCAGGGATGTTTCAAACGCCAAAGGTATTTATTACATTCATCCATCCGGCAAATATCCCGGCACGAATCAATATCTAATTCGTTTTCTATAAATGCCAGAACCGATTTTCTCCTCTGACCTCTCCATATATCTGTCAGACTTTCATTATTTGTGTTACCAAGCAGAAATCTTGGGTCGCCCGCAAAAACATTGCATTCATAAATATCTCCGTTGGCACAAACAAAACAAAGAAAATTCGTTCCATAGCATTTGCGGTATTGCTTCTTTGCCCCTGCCTTCTTCATTGAGCCGGCCCGAAAAATCATCTTGAACGAATCATCTTCCAGCGAGTTACATTCCTTTTCCAGTTCTGTAAAACGACTGTAATCGACACTCATTTTGTTTTCACTCAGTGGATGCTGTGAATATGGCTTAACGCTGAAGTAGTCCACTCCTATCTCTTTAAGGCGATGGGCAAGGTCAACCACGCCGTCGGCGTTATCATCAAGAAGAACAAGTTGTGAGCCGATAGTCAGCTCCAGACCCAACTTGCGCTTTCGCTCTACAACGCCTGTTATATTTGCTATGACACGGCCGAACATCTCAGGACCCGTGCCGTGAATGTGGGCATAGTTGTCCTGGTCATATCCATTGACCGAAAATCGAATCCATTCCAGACCGTCAATCAGCCCGATATTCTTGTCCGTCAGCATCAAACCGTTAGTTGTAACCGATGCGCTCATCAGTTCTGTTGCAAAGCTGATAATCTCTTCTGCATCCGGATGAAGTAGCGACTCACCATGACCGCTGAACATAATTGACTTGTTGCCTAGACTATGCAGGTCGCTGATAATTTTCCTGGCCAGAGCAGTATCAATCGTATCATCCGTCTTGTTGACTAAATAGTCCACGCCACAGAAAATACATTGGCAGTTGCACTTCCTGCAGAGCTCCATCTCCGTATAAATAGGCCCCTTTGTAACACCCTGCTCGAGCCAATACCCCAGTTCCTTGGGATGGTACATCAACTTCTGTTTATCAAAATTCGTATCGAACATTAACAGGGCTGTTCCGAAAAGTAATTATATCCAAAACCTTTTTTACTGCAGTGCAGAACAGAGCTTCCCGCCTCATACCACAGTCAAACTTAAACTATATTATCCCAAAATTCGGTCTTAATGTCAAA
>CAYXPG010000037.1:0-6971 GCA_964467205.1 uncultured Pirellulales bacterium
CTGGTTTACAAAACCAGAGCTCTACCGTTGAGCTACGTTGGCAACAAAACCGATAATAATAAAATCCGCTCCACAGGTCAATCCCCCAATTTGCCTGTCGTTATTTTTCAGCCGCAATCCGGGTTAAGCATTTGCGATTACTCTTTATTCTGATAAAATCACTGCAAAATCAATAACATTTTACCCTCAGGAGCGCAAAATGGAATATGCAGTTGGCAAAACAGGACGGATAATCGGTGCCCGTTTGTTCGAAGGCGAAGACCTCTACGAATGCGTTGAAGAAATCGCTAAAAAGGAAAATATCAAATCCGCCGCTGTATTGATTACCGGCGGCTTTAGAAAGGCCTCCGTCGTCGTCGGACCAAAACAGGAAAAACCAAAAATCCTCGGCAATTTCAAAGAATTCGCCGGCCCGGGAGAAGTGCTCGGCGTCGGAACAATATACTGCGACGAGACCGGACCAAAACTCCACATCCACACTGCTATCGGCAAAGGCAACCAGACAATGGTCGGTTGCCCGCGCGGCGGTGCAAAAACTTTCCTGATTCTGGAAGTTACAATAATCGAAATCACCGACCTTAACGCCGGCCGAATACCAGACAAAGAAAAAGGCTTAAAGCTGCTAAGATTCGAGTAACTACTACTTGCCCTGGCCAACCTCTCGAAACGAAACGAACCATATAAATGAAATAAGAATTAAAAAACCCCCGGCTAAAAACAAAATGCTTCGTCGTCGTGGTTCACTGCATCGAACAAGCCACCGTGGTGTTACCGGCTCGGCGGACTGCTCGTTCAAAGCTTCCGTTAAAGCTTTTCTGGCGGCATCTAATTGCTCCGGGGCCACTTTGGGATAAACAGTATTTGTCTCTTCCGGCCGAGTGCCCAGCGTTGCAGCAGCGACTCGCTTAATAAGATCGGGGTCCTTCTCAAGTTGCTCCAGCAGGACTTCATAATCGGTGTTCAAAGATTCCAGACGCTCCGTCAATTCCCTGGAAGTTTTGTCCGCCTCGATACCCGCATAATACTGCAGCAACTCGTCAGAGAGCATCGAAAGACTCACTGCAGATGCCCCAATGAAAAAAAACAAAACAAACAAAAACGTTCGCAGGATATTTTGTCCTCGCATACTTCCGCCGTCCGGGCTAACAGCTCACAGACTACGAAGCCCTCTTGAACATAAAGCCCGCATATTGTGCCGCAGGACCAAGGTCCTCGTTTATCCTAAGCAACTGATTATACTTGCAGACCCTGTCTGTCCTGCACAGTGAACCCGTCTTTATCTGGCCGACGCCTGTTGCAACTGCCAAATCCGCTATTGTACTGTCCTCGGTTTCGCCGCTTCGGTGACTTATAACCGCCGTCCAGCCGGCTCTCCCGGCCATGTTAATCGCCTCAAATGTCTCCGTCAGCGTCCCTATCTGGTTAAGTTTTATCAATATCGAATTGGCACATTCAAGTTTGATGCCTTTGGCAAGGCGTTTGGTATTGGTTACAAACAAATCATCCCCGACCAATTGAATCTTACTTCCCAGTTTTTTGTTCAGCTTCGTCCAGCCGCTCCAGTCATCTTCCGCCAGACCATCCTCGATGGAAATAATCGGATATTTATCCACCCAGTCTGCCCAGTGATTAATCAGTAACTCGGAAGATATCTTTTTCTTCGGATTGGATTTGAAAAATTTATACTTCTTTGTTTTGTCGTCGAACATCTCACTTGCCGCAGGGTCCAGAGCAATCGCAATATCCCTGCCCGCCTTGTATCCCGCCTTCTTGATGGCATCCATAATCACTTCCAGCGCCTCTTCGTTGCTTTTTAGCATCGGCGCAAAACCCCCTTCATCCCCTACACTTGTGGCGTAACCTTTTTTGGCCAATACCGATTTTAATGTATGAAAGGTCTCCGCTCCCATCCGAAGTGCCTCCGGAAAATCCTTCGCCCCGACCGGCATAATCATAAATTCCTGAAAATCGACGTTGTTGTCGGAGTGTTTACCGCCGTTGACAATATTCATCATCGGCACCGGCAGTATATTAGCACTGCATCCACCCAGATACCTGTACAAGGGCAGCCCCGCCGAATCCGCCGCCGCTTTTGCCACCGCAAGTGAGACACCAAGTATCGCATTTGCCCCTAATTTGCCTTTGTTCGGCGTGCCGTCCAGCTCAATCATTAGCTCATCAAGCTCTTCCTGCGCAGCAGCAT
Source organism: uncultured Pirellulales bacterium (assembly GCA_964467205.1). Classification (GTDB taxonomy): domain Bacteria; phylum Planctomycetota; class Phycisphaerae; order Sedimentisphaerales; family Anaerobacaceae; genus CAYXPG01. The sequence continues at coordinate 2,204 of CAYXPG010000037.1, forward strand.
CCATACCCACAACTTCAGGCCCGATTATTTCATTGACATTTTTAACCGCCGCCAACACCCCTTTACCCATATAGCGCCTGGCTCTTTTGTCTCTAAGCTCTACCGCCTCGTAAGCTCCCGTACTGGCTCCCGACGGAATCGCCGCACGCCCGAAAGAGCCATCATCCAGCAGAACATCAACTTCAACAGTCGGATTACCGCGCGAATCGAGTATCTCCCGTGCCATAACATCAACTATTATTGTGAACATCTTGAATTCCCTTTCATAAGATATAAGATTTCATTTTTTACTGATTTGCAATATCTACCGAAAAGCTACTGACTTTCCCCCGCATTGTCAAGCATTGATTGGCCCAAATACCCGCAATATTCGCCCAACGCAAAATCAACGGCACCACTGGATAATTACCCCTCGCCGGAGCTGCCCTTCGCTGCCATTGCAATTTTCCGCAGCCGCACAATATCCAGCTTCCCTGACCCAAGCGCCGGCATCGACTCTATCCTGATGTAATTGTCACGCCTGGGCTTCCACATATTCGGCAGATTACTCCTGGAAATAATCCCGTGCAGCTTGTCGGCCTCCCCTGCCTTCTCCAAATGCAGCACAACAAGCTCTTCGCCCTTCCTGGCATCGGGCACTCCCGTAACAGCTATAACCTGCTCGTCCGTATCAAGGCCGCGCAAATAAACCTCTTCAACACCAACGTGTGGAATCATCTCCCCGCCTATCTTACTGAATCGCGATAATCTGTCCGTAATCGTCAAAAAACCATCCTTATCGATACTTGCAATATCACCGGTATTATACCAGCCGTCTTTCAACGCCTCGGCTGTTTTATTCACTTTATTCAAATATCCGAGCATAACGTTCGGCCCTTTTACCATTAACAGTCCCAACTCACCGACAGCCATTTCTTTCTTACTCTCTGGCGAGACTATCCTGACCGCAACACCCGGAATCGGCTGGCCAACGGTCCCCTCCTTATTCCCAATCTGCTCTACACCGCCAGTTTCCACATTGGCCAAATTCAATGATACCACCGGCGAAAGCTCTGTCACCCCGTAGCCCTCCAGCGGCCGAACACCAAATTTAGCTTCAAAGCCGTCAGCCATGCTCCTTTTCAGCTTCTCCGCGCCGGCAACTACCGACCGAAGACTCGCAAAATCCTCCCGCTTAACTCGCCTGACATAGTTCAAAAGAAACGTCGGCGCCGCAAAAAGAACTGTTGAACGGTTCTGCCGCACACACCGCCCCACCAGAGCCCCGTCTACAGGACTCGCAACGTAACCGGCCGAAACTCCGCTCACAATTGGAAGCCATAACGCACAGGTAAAACCAAAGGAATGAAAGAATGGAAGCACCGCACAAAGATTGTCATCCTCCCTTAATCGAAATACCATCCGCACCGCTTCAATATTCGAAAGAATATTGTGATGGCTCAGCATAACGCCCTTCGGCTGCCCGCCGCTTCCCGATGAAAAAATAATCGTTGCCAAATCATCATTGCTTCTGGTCCTGATTTTCATCAACAATCTTCTCGGCACAAAACGCGCCCTCAAATACGCCTTGATTTTTACCCCGAATCCCGCATCGCTGACAATATCTTCAATAAAAATAAGTCCCGGAAGCCTCCCAAGGCCCGCTATCTTCTCCACAAATCTGCGCGACGAAATAATACTTCTGATACCACACTGTTCGACAGCAGATTTGATTACATCCTCAGAAACCGTATAATTCAGATTCACTGTAACCTTGCCCAGCATCGTTACCGCAGCGTTGGCAAGCACCCCGCCCACCGATGGCGGCAGCAGTATGCCTATCTTCTCCTGCTCACCTGTCAACTTAGCAATTTTATCGGAAAGTATTATCGCGCCGGCCAGCGACTGTCCGTAATTCAAACGCCTCCCCGTAGAATCAGACATACACCGCTTCGAGAAGTTCTTTCGTGCCGTCCGGACAAAATGCTCACCCAAAGAACGGCCCCGATTTTTCAGACCGTCAAAATATTCACACGAAAGTTCCAGAACCTTCCGCCTGACCTGTTCTGTCGTCGAATCCGCTGACATCGGCTCGCCAAAGTGAATAGAAACAGGATATGGAAACTTCTTCGGAATCGTCGACAAAAGCCTGCCGTAATAGTAACTGAATATACTCCCCCACACTCCGCCCATATAAACCGGTATAATATCGCACCTGGCCCCTTTCATAATCCGCTCAAGCCCTCCCCTGAATCCCCGCAGCATCCCGCTTCTGGTCATCGCCCCCTCGGCAAATATGCATACCAAACGCCCCTCGTCCAGTGCACGCCTTCCCTGCCTTAACGCCGCAACAATTTTTTTTGGCGAATCGGAAGCAGATATTGGAATAACCCTCATCAATCTGCAAATCGGCCTAAGCAGCCTCGAATCGTAATACCCCTTCTCCATAACAAAGCGAATCCGCCTCTGCTGGGTGGCATTCAAAAGAAGAGCATCCACCCACGAAACATGGTTACAAACCAAAAGAGCACCACCTTCGGATGGAACATTTTCTATCCCGAAAACCTTAATCCGATAGCACAGCCGAGTAAAAAGAAAGCATATAAATCGAACCAAAAAATCCGGCAGCAATATTATCGCTCCAACTGCCAGCCCAAGTGTCATAACACCAAGAACCACAAATACCTGCCCCACCGACAGCCCCAGAATACCGCTGAAAAAGTAAACCAGCCCCGATGCCAAAAATACTCCAACCCAGCCCAGAAAACCGGATGTCGCTATGATTTCACCCCGACGACGACGCGGACTGCGAAGTTGAATAAAAGCACGAATCGGCACAATAAAAAGCCCCGCACTTGCCCCAATCAAAAATACCAACACAAATACCGTATAAATCCCACCCGAGGTCAAACCAAGTGCCGCCGAAAAAACAGAAAGGCCTACCGCCCCTAACGGCACCAGCCCCAACTCCACATTACGCCCCGACAACCTGCCCGCCAAAAATGCCCCAAAGCCGATACCAATCGCACCCGGCAAAAACAAATACCCTCCCTGAGTCTCGTCAAAACCAAGCCTCTCAATACTGTACAGAATCACATTCAACCGGATAAATGCTCCGATTAACAAAAAATACGCCGATGCCAGTACCGCCAGCAGCAAATCCCTTTTCCTGTGGATACTCCAAAGTGTCCGCCGGATGTCCCGCAAAAAAATAATCGATGCGCCTCTGCCCGAACCCGCCGCAGGTGTCTTCTTTATCGGCAGACTCACCACCAGCCCAACTATCGCAATACCAACACACACCAGCCCCACCACACCATAACTCTTACCCGAAACATATAACAGCAACGGCACAAAACCCGCTCCAATAACAATAGCCAAGTAAGTCAATCCCACCAGCAGACTGTTTGCATACGACAATCGCTCTTTATCCACCAGCTCAGGGATAATCCCATACTTCGACGGACTAAAAAACGCACTCTGGGCCGCCATAAGAAACAGCACCACATAAAGAACCCACTCGATTCTGAGCATAAACCCTGCAAAACCAAGCGTCATTACAAGCACTTCGGCGCACTTGACAACAACTATGATATTACGCTTGCTGAAACGGTCGGCCAACTTGCCGGCATAAGCCGAAAAAAGTAAAAAAGGAACCACAAAAACCGCCCCCGCCAGTGCTGTAACATTGCTCGTAGACTCCAAACCTCGAATACCAATAATAAAGGCAATTATCAGCAGCTTGAATATATTATCGTTAAGTGCCCCCAAAAACTGGGTCGCATTAAGCCACCCAAAAGACCGCTCAACTTTTGCTTCGGCAATATCCATACCCAGCCTCTTAATGTACGCTATATTATACCCTAAAATCCCAGGTTAATCCAATCAACACCTCACGCCGGCCCCTTTCTGCAAAACCGCAGAACAATTACCGCCGAGCTTTTTTCTTCATCTTTACCGCCTTATTACCAACCGCTAATTTGAGACTCTCGCCCCAGCCTTCTACAGATACCTCTCTGCTGCGCGCAAAACCATATTCAACCCCGTCTTCACTTTCCACCATCTTCTCATCATCGAGAAAGTACCCCTTCGGATACCTGCCCGTAATGGTTGCGTAGTACCACTTCCACGGGAAATTGTGGTCTTTCAGCCTCTGGTCAATATCCGTAACATCAACATTATGGGCCTTACTCAAATCATACTGCGTCCAGCCCAGCGTATAGTCGCGGGTATAATAGTGCTCCACCCAGCAGTTCACATCAGCCGCCGCATTAACATCCCCCAGCGAGCTTTCTTTCCAGAACACCGAGACATAAGCATCTAAAAAAGTCAGGTGCAAATCCGCCTTCGTTTCTTTCGCCAATATCTTAGCCGCCTCACTGATGGCCCAGCACCCGCTTGAATGCCCAATCAGATGAATATGCCCCAGGTCACCGCCGGTTTTCATAATCTCTTCTGCCAGTCTCGGCCCGGCAACGTCCCTGGCGTATTTGGCCGCACTCGTTGCGTTCAGGCTTCTCGCTCCTTTATGCCAGTCGAAGTATCCGCAAAGCCACTCGCTGGCCCCAACTCGTTTCTGTATCGCAGCCGCCGTATCTTCCACCCAGCCCCCTCGGCCCTCCTCTATCCAGCCGTGCGTTACAACCACCACATTCCTCCGCCCGCTCCTCTCCCGCTCAAAAGTACCACCGCCAACAAAAACAAGCCCTTCCGGCTGTGAATGTTTACACCCCCCTGAACTTGCTACTACTACAACAAACAGTATAAATACAACCAGCTTTAATATCCT
>CAYXPG010000037.1:7071-12904 GCA_964467205.1 uncultured Pirellulales bacterium
ACAATCCAGCCGCCTGTCATAACAGCTCCGCCAACCCCTTGCCGCCACATAGCACTTAACAAGCCAATAAAAAATTGTCATTCCGCACTTTCTTAATTTCTCTATGCGCTCCATTTCCAGTCCGCTCCAAATTATCTACACTTTTCTTAATCATTCACCTCTGGCTTGCCTTCCAAAAGCCTGTGCCGCAAACCCCATCCTGCATAAACAACAAGGAACACGAAACTCACAACCACCGGCCAGTGCCCAACAACGCTAAAGACGGTCCGACTGCTATAGATGTCAACCTCCGCTGCAATAGCGCCCGGCCCTTCCTCGAAGTGGTCGTAACTGGCCAACACCTTACCCTTAGGCGAAATGATGGCGCTTATCCCGTTCTGCGCTGCGCGCACTATCGCATAGCGCGACTCAAGTGCCCGATGAATACTACTTTGCAGATGAACATCTTTGACACTCAGCCAGTCCAGCGTAGGAACCGCCACAATACCAACCCGCCTGCGCCCATACTCTCGTGAAAACCGTGTAAAATTATCGTCCTGACAAATCATACCACCCATCCGAACACCATCAGCCTCAATAATCCTCAAACACCCGTCTCCTTTGCGAAAGTCCTCGAAAGCCGTCAGAGAAGTCTTGGTATATTCCGACAGCACTTCGCCCTCGCCGGACATAAACAAAAGCCGGTTTTCGTTCTCATCTTCATTGAAATACCCAATCGCCAAAAACACACTGTGCCGACGGGCAATCTCAGCAAATCGCCCAATCCACTTTTCCCGGCCATCCCCTCCGAAGCTAAAACCCAACTCAGGTGAAACTATCAGTCTTGCTCCTTCATCCGCCGCCCTTGCCGCAGGCCCGGCAAACAAGGCTTCGAACCCTTTTTCAGAATAAACTCCGCCCAATTTTTTATCATCATCGCTCGTCCACCCCACAGCCGCAACCTTGAGAGTACCTACCGGCCGCTCATTTCCAATAACCACATTGGCCCCGGCAAATACCAAAACCACCGTAACCACAGCCGCAAAAAGTCTGACCCTCTGTTTTGGACGAGCAATCATATTAACAGCCAGTCCCTGCAGCGTCCCCAATACAAAAATAATACCTGTTATACCGGTCAGCGAGACAAATTGTATCAGCACCGGATACTGCGACCAGGGTCTCCCCAGCGATTGGGCAGTACCCCAGATTGGAACCACAGTGAAATTGACCCAGTCAAGCACAACAAGAAAAGCCCCGATGGCAAAAGAACCCGCCAAAGCAGAACCACCGAGCAGCCATGCCGAACCGCAGGCAAAGATTACCATCAAAACCGTAAAATGCACCAAAAGAATCAGACTCATCACCACCGGCAGTCGCAGCGCAATCAATTGCGGCAGTATATAGCAAAACCCCATATATATCCCCGCCAATATCACCGCCCGGCGGCCAACCTTTCTTTTTGCAAGCACATATAGAATCGGAACCAGCGCAACAACCTGCAGCACCGCCGCAGCCGGATACAAATGCCCGACAACCAGCAGCAGCCCGCTCAGACCACCTGCAAACCTGCAAAGCAATCCTTCCTTTGCCCTTGTCGTCATTCCTATGTTTCCTTCATATATATAATGTTAATATTTTAACTGTTCTGCCAAAAAAATTGCCACTCTTTACACATACAATTTTGCCACAACGGTTATTAACCAAGACTGCCGCGGATTTTCTCGAGCGTCCCTATCAGTCTCTTCTGCTCCGTCTCTTTAAGTACCATCATTATTTTCCTGACAAGCTTCGCATAAAGCGGCTCAACCTCTGCAAGCAGCTTCTTGCCATCAGCGGTCAGTTTCACAATGTTAAATCGCCTGTCATCCGGTGCAGAAGTACGCACCACCAGTTTGGCCCTTTCCATACGGTCTATCAGGGATGTAATATTTGCCCGGTTGACAAGCATCATATTGCTAAGCTGCGCCTGGCTCAGGCCCTCTTCGGCACCGCTTTGGTGGGTCAACAGCATCATAACATTGAACTGAACATCCGTCAGACCGAAAGGCCTGAAGAACTCTGCCGCCTCTTTTTTCAGTTGTGCCGCAGTGTAGTATATATTCAGAACCGCCTCATGTGCCGTTACACCAAATCCCTTTTTCAAACCAAGTTCCTGCTCAAGACCCATATCGAACTCCTGTATCTAATATATTGTTTATATATATACTATATACATAGAAACTACTCCGTCAAGAACTTTTTCAAAAAATTTTAAAATTTTTCCCCTGTTGCATTTTACCCCTCTTGCTGGAATTTAGCGAAAAACTTAAAATTGAAAATTAAATAGATGGAGGTTCCCATTTTGCGACTTATTGCAAAATGGGGTCCCTTTGAATTTTAAGCTATCGTTTTTAGTTTTTAGCTTTAAGTTTTCAGCTTGATTTTCACCCACACAGCCGTTATTATATCCGCTTATGAGGATTCCGCTTACCAAATATGGTTTACCACAGGTAGTTATCTTCCCAGCCGCCATAATCGCAGCGATGGCCGCTGCTCCGGCAGTCTGGCCAAAGTCCTTAACAATCTGGGGCATCATTTTAATCGAAATAATCTTTAGCCTTGTTCTGATTTGGATTCTTTCTTTTTTCCGAGACCCTCATCGCCCCGCCCCCGCAGACAATAATCTGCTGCTCTCGCCGGCTGACGGCAGAGTAACCGACATCGATATTGTCCAGGAAAACGATTTTATCGCCGGCTCGGCTCTGCGAATCGGGATTTTCCTTAGCATCTTCGACGTCCACATAAACCGCGCACCCTGCAACGTAAAAGTTGAAAAAATAACCTACCGTCCCGGCAAATTCAAAAACGCCGCCAATCCCAGCTCCGGCCGAGTCAATGAATCAAACGACCTGTGGCTGAGAAGAACCGACAGCCCAAACGACAAACTCATCCTCCGACAAATCAGCGGCGCCATCGCAAGGCGGATTGTTTGCGATACTAACACAGGTCAGAAATTAACTGGCGGACGAAAATTCGGTATGATAAAATTTGGCTCAAGAACCGAGCTTTATCTGCCTACTTGTGAAAACGCAAAACCTCTGGTAAAAAAAGGAGACAAAGTAAAAGCCGGCCTTACACCGATTATTAAATACGAAATATAAATTAAAAAACACAGATTTGGGAACACACAAAATGCCGAGAATAACAACTCAGGCCGCAAAAGACCGTTTGCTTCGCCGCGTCAGAAAGCAGAGGCTCAAATACGTTACCGTTCTGCCGTCGCTGATTACCATCTTAAACGGCATATGCGGTTTTGCCGCCATTGTTCTCGCAGGAAAAAACGCTTTCGCAATGGCCGGCTACCTGATCCTGCTCGCAATGATTGCGGATATGCTCGACGGTCGAGTCGCAAGAATGAGTCAGAGTACCTCCAGCTTCGGCGGCCAGCTCGACAGCCTCTGTGACATAATCAGTTTCGGCGTTGCACCGGCCTTCTTAATGCTCAAAATCCTCGAATACAAATTCGGCGACTTCTCCGAAATAGAAAACTTCCTCCATCGATTCATCTGGCTCGCTGCAGCCGCATATATAAGCTGTGCCGCCATTCGCCTGGCAAGGTTCAATGTCGAAAACGAAGAGGACGAGTCCGCACATATGAGCTTCGTCGGCCTGCCAACTCCTGCCGCCGCCGGAGTAATTGCCAGCTTGATTATTTTTCACCAGGAAACTCTGCCGCAACTCGCCCCAAAAGACTCACATACATATCTTATTTGTGAAAATGCCATCATCTACATCCTCCCCTTCATACTCCTCGGCATTGCAATACTTATGGTCAGCAGGATTCGATACCCGCACATCCTAAATCAGTACATAAAAGGAAAAAAGCCTTTTGCACATCTCATACGGGTGCTGCTGTTTCTCGGATTGATTATCTGGAGCAGACAAACGGTTTTAGTGTTTATTTTCTGTGGTTTTGCGGCAAGTGGATTTGTAAAATGGCTTTATTACAGAGTAATACGAAGGAAAAAATTCCTCGAACTCTCCGCCCAAGCACCTCTGCTAAACAGCGACTATGGTAATCCGCAGGATGCCTTACGGCACTAACCAGCCCAAACTCTCGGTTGTCTTTTACCCTATTTAAGGCCTGCTTGTAGTTACCCTGACCCCAAAACACTCACATCAGCTTTAGCAGCTTCGTGACGGTCTTGATGAGTGGTGTCGGTGCAATTCATCTTGTAATACTGCTCAACAATACCAACCAGCCGCAAAAGAACCTCTCGACCTTCACGGCTCGCCTCCAGCCCAATTATCTGAAGACCATAGCAGATGTTCTTTTCATCTGCCGTAGGAAGAACGCTCCTGATCTGAGCATTGAACATCAAGGGCTTTTCATAAGGCATCGGCGTAAAACGCACCCCGATAAACTGTCCCTTTCTCAACTGGGCTTGTTGTTCCCTCTCAATTGCAATCTGGCCGCCGCCGGCTGAAATGTCAACCAACCTGCCCTGCATATATTCCATCGGCGGCAACGGCAGACCATCCCCTCGGCTGCGACGAGGCCATAACACCACTTTGACACTCAAAGAATCCGGCACGTTAACTCTAAAAAAGCTCCGACGCTCCACTAATTCTATACTGTCCGGAAACAAAAGGACCATTCTTCCACCACCATTATCCGGTGACGGTTCAAAACCAAGGACCTTCGTCTCAAAAACTACTTTCCCGTATTCATATTTAATAGATATACCGACCGGCTGCTCAATCTGGATATTTATCGGGTGTGATTTTTTCCTCGGCGAAACAACGCCCCTATCCTGCCCATTGTTATATGAAGGACGCCCAATCTCAACCTTAAAACTGCCAGCTCCAAGCTCCGCCAGAATCACCTTGGCAACATGCCATTTGCCACGCGACAAATATGTCATAATCGCAGGTGCTTTCTCATCCATAACGGCCTGCAAAATCACCCTCGGCTCGGCTCTGTCCAACATTCCGGCTTCTTTCATCATCTAATCCCCATCAATCTCTTTAACCTTCTCGTTTCAAATCCGGTTTCTTTCCTATCTAAATACATAAAAAAGATTTCGCCGTTTGCAAAATCGATTTTGAAGTAAATTTGCTCTAACCGCCGAATCCCGGGCAAAATTCTAAAAAAATTGCGCCGAACGCAGCCAAATCTTAACTCAGACGCTTGTACATTCCGAAGTTATGAATTATTATCCCTGTATCAATGAACGAATTTGAGAAAGAAAAAAAATACGGTTCCGATAAAATCGCCCTTTTGGGACTCTTCATTCTCGCTGTACTGACGGCTTATGTCATAACCGCGCTAAAGTCAGCCGTCACACTCACAGAGCCGATAGAATTAAGTTACACGGGTTTATCGGTCTCAATGCCGAATGGAAACGGCTGGAGATGTGAAAAAAACTGGAGCTATGGAAAAAACGCTTTTGTCCTGAAAAGCTTCTTTACCATTAATCCAGCCAGACACACCGCCGAAGCAAGGTGCCGATACTTGTTAGCAGCGGAAAATACCCCTGCCGATTTGCTCATCGAACAGAAAGCTTACGACCTCGGCGGAACCATTATAGAAAAAAACCGCATTCAGACAGAACAGCTCAATATCGAATGGGCATATATAAAAAATGAACAGTACCTGCTCGATATTTATTTTGGTACCACACGACTGCCCAACAACCGACAGCTCGATATCGAAGTGCTACTCACAGACAATACCGACCTGGCCGCTCAAACCTTCAAATTAATCGCAGAAAATATAAAATTCCAGGACAATCAACTCCTCAACACCGGCAGCCAAATCGTTCAGGATATCAAAGATTCGGGCATCAGCTCTTTCCTGCCCGACCAAAGCCGC
>CAYXPG010000038.1:0-12745 GCA_964467205.1 uncultured Pirellulales bacterium
TTTAGCCAGGAATCAGGGATTCCCCTTTAAATCTACTCAATTTTCCCCCAAAAAAACCCCCAAACTAAAAACTCAAAACTCAAAATTAAGAACTATTTTACCTGCGCAAATGATTCGATTTTCCTCGCCTCTTATGTCTGTCGTCTTAGGTCTTTTTTACTTCGTGTCTTGGTGTCTTTGTGGCTACATTATTTTTTGGGAATGTCGAGCGACCTTTTACATTTCGGGCACTTAATGGTTTTGGCCTTGAAATTCGGCGGAACTTTCAATTTCAGCCCGCAAACGCACGTCAAAAATACAAAGCCGTTGACTATTCGCATAATATCGCCGACCTGCCGAACCTGCTTTTGGCGCTTTTGCTCCTTTTTTACTTCGGCTGATGCCTGCCGCAATTGTATGTCCTCTTTGGTCAGGGCTGAAGGCGGAACGACGCTTTTGTGTTTCGTTACGCCGCTGTAAGAATCTGAATAGTCTTTGAAAGATACGCCGTGAGTCATATTCCGCAGAATTCGTATCCTTTCGGAAATCGGCGGATGTGTGCTGGAAAGGTCGCTCAATTTCATACCCTTCTTCTTCTTGAAGGGATTGACGATATACATCGGCGCGGTAACTTTGTTGGCGCCCGCTAATTGCGGCGATTTGTCGGATGCGATTTTCTCCAGTGCACCGGCTAATCCCTCAGGATAGCGTGTTAGTCTTGCTGCTGCTGCGTCGGCAAGGTATTCCCGCCTTCTCGACAGGGCAAAATATAATAAATAGGCCATTATCGGCGCAAGAATCGCAGCAACAATGGCAATTACGAGCATAATAATCTGTGCCTGTCCGCCGCCCCCGCCGCCGGATGAGTACCTTCGCCGCGAACCCATCGAGCTGTAGAACATACCCCGCAGGAAAACGTGCGAAAGCAAGACGATACTGCCGAGCATAATACCTGCCAGTGTTACAAAAAGGATATCGCGGTGCAGGATATGGCTCATTTCGTGAGCAACTACGCCCTGCAACTGGTCGCGATTAAGCCGGCCTAAAAGCCCTGCCGTTACCGCAACCGAGGCGTTTTTCGGGTTTCGCCCGGTTGCAAAGGCATTTGGGGCCGGGTCGGCGATTATATAAACCTTCGGCATCGGCAGTGCCGCCGCAATGGACATTTCTTCAACCACGTTGAATAACTGCGGGTGGACATCGTGAGTTACCGGCTTTGCCCTGCTCGAGGTCAAAAGAATCTGGTCACCGCCGGCAAAGCTTACCATCAGAAGGATTAGCCAAACTCCTGTTGCGATAATCAGCCCGTAAAATCCAGCATCCGGACCAAAGAAAACTATGCCGATGATAAAGCCCAACAGCAGCAGGACTGCCGCCATCAGCGCCATCAGTACGATTGAGTTTCGTTTATTTGCCCTGATTAATTCCCACATAATAAGTCCCAAGTGAACATTATTTACTCAAAGTTAAAATTTCCTTCGTCTTTTCACAGTCTTTTGCAATCTGAGAGGAAAGGTCTGTTTCGGTTTCAAACTTCAGTTGTTCTCTGATTCTTTTAACAAAATCCATCGCCATCCACCTGCCGACTAAATCACCGCTGGTCTGCTCAAGCAAATGCGCTTCCATCATCAGCGGATTATCACTGCTATAGGTTTCGGCCCGTCCGATGCTGAGAGCTGCAGGGATTAGCTTTTGGGCTGCGCAGACATCTTTTTCGCTCTCGCCGATTCCCACAAAACCGGCATAGACACCTTCGGCAGGTATAATCTGGCAGGACGGCTGCATATTTGCCGTAGGAAAACCCAACTGTTTTCCCTTGCCCCGCCCGGCCACCACTGGGCCGATTAGCCGATATCTCCTGCCCAAAGCGATAGCGGCATCGGCTACCTTGCCGCTTGTCAGTATATTGCGAATTATCGTACTGGAAATTTCAACCGAATGCCCGATAGAAAGTCTGGCCTTTTTGGTCTGGATTACGCTAACCTCAAAACCCTTTTCAATCCCCAGATTGTACAGCGTACGAATATTTCCGCCCCGGCCATATCCGAAGTTAAAGTCTTCGCCCTCAACCACTACCGCCGGTTGGACCTCTTTAACCAGAAACTGCTCTACAAAATCGGCCGCCGAAAGATTGAGCAATTTCCGGCTGTCCTTCAAAACAATCAGATAATCGACATCATATTTTGCCAGGAGGTATTTTTTAAGTTCCAAAGGTGTCAAAACCTGCGGCGTTTTCTCCGGATGCAGAATCGCAACAGGATGCGGCTCAAAAGTCATCACAACCAAATCGGCCCCCTTTTGCGCTGCAGTACGTTTAGCTGCGGTTAAAATCTCCTGATGACCGATATGAACACCGTCAAAGTTGCCGATTGTCAACACACAATCCTTTTTGTTGAACCCTGATGTCGTCTCTACAATTCTCATCATTAGCTATTATAAACTTCTTTTTACCTGGTTTGTGACAACACACCACAAAGATATACTTATCTTTCTCGGAATTGCTTACAAACTCTTACTTTGAAATATAGAGATTTATACCAGCACGTGCTTACAAATCAAGTGTAAAAATTCTGAGACTTATGGCTTTTGACAAATGGTTGGCTTTCGTGCCTGCAACAGGCCTATCAGGGCGCTGCACTGGAATTTTTTGCTTGGCAGTGATAAATCTTTGTTTGTCTTTTTGTGAACATCAAGCAGGTTTGACGATAATAATTCCATTAGAGCTTTACGTTTCAACATAGCGCAGCTCTTTCTGTAATAAGGACTTACATTAAATAACAAGCTGCCGCTTATACCGCCCCACACAAGGGGTGCGCCCTGAGGTAAACAATCCGCAAAAATTTCTTTCAAAAACCTCCATAAATTTGAGTATTTAAATATGATTATCTCTTGTAATATTTTATTTTTGCCTGTATAATAATATATAGCATTGGAAAGATTCAAATTAAGCAGGAGGTGAGATGGCGGTAAATTTAGTTCTATTGAAAAAGAACGGCTTGCAGAAGAATTTTTCATTGCCGAGCAATGTTACGGTAATCGGTCGGCGCAGCGATTGCGATTTGCATATCCCTCTTATCACTATATCCAAAAGGCACTGCCAACTTAGCTTTAACAAAGGGGTTTTAACACTTCGGGATTTAGGCTCTTGTAACGGCACTATCCTTAACGGCAAAGCCATAGATGAAGCAGTGATTCAAGCCGGTGATTCTTTGGCAGTAGGACCATTAACTTTTGTGTTCCAGATTGACGGCCAGCCACAAAAGATTAGTCCTCCAAGTCAGGATAAGCAAAAACCATCACAACCAGAACCGGGAAAAAAAGATTCGTCCAGGGATTCGACGGCATCGTCAACAGAAGACCTCGCCAAACCAGATGATTTCGAGCTGCTGGAAGACGACTTCGATGAAAAACCGGGCGTTTTAGAGTTGCCGGAAGACGGTTCAGATGATGATTTGGAAATTTTTGATTTGCCAGAAAATGATAACTGAGAGCATGGGTCTTCTGATAAGTTTTAACATTTTCTGATTTACAGGTACAAAAAGACTATCTTATAATACTTTGTTTTGGCGCCTGGTTTATAGTTTTTGTTGTGTGGGATATTGTATGGAAATCCCGGCTTTTGTGAAGTTTTTTCAGGAAGGGCTGCTATTGAATACTGTATTGCAGGTGGTATCTCTGTCTTTTAATCCAATCAAACTTGCTCTTCTCATTGGCTGGGTATATCTCTGCCTGTATTTTGTTCAGCGTGTTCAGTTCAGTCCGTTCGTGCCAAAGAACTATAAATCAATGGCCAACATCGCCACACTTTTTGTAGGGCCGATACTTTTATTTGTCCTGATAATAATCTATCTGATAAGAAGCTCCCTATTAGGTGAAAGCGGTATCCTTGGAAGACTTAAGGAGCAAATAAAAAACGCGGCAACGAACATTAAAGCTACCGGTTTTCTCGGGCTTCAGGATGAATCAACTCTAACGCTGCTTAATACATCGGGTGCCGAGCTTAAAGATATGTATGGTCACGGCAAAAACAAACGGCATGACAGCCATGTTCTCAACTTAACCAAGCAAATTATCGTCGATGCTCTTGAACAGGAGGCCAGCGACATTCTAATCGACCCGAAAGACGAATCGAGCTATACCATCAGATTGCGTGTGGATGGAGTGTTGAAAACAGTTGAGCAAATGGATACTGGCACCTGTAAAGCGGTAATAAACAGTATCAAGGCCATTTCAAGTATGGACATTTCGGAGAAGCGCAGGCCACAGGATGGGGCTTTTATGGCAAAAACAGCAGATTCAACGATATCATTCCGAGTTGCAACAGCGGGTGTGCTCAACGGTGAAAAGCTCTCAGCAAGGATACTCAACCAAAGCGCCGGCAGGTTTACGTTATACAATATCGGAATGACTGCAAAACAACAGGCAATCATCAAGAATTTCATAAACAAACCATCCGGGATGATACTTATGTGCGGCCCAACCGGCAGCGGCAAAACAACGACCCTCTATGCTATGCTCAATGAAATCGACCGATTTACACGCAATATTATTACCATCGAAGACCCAATTGAATATGTACTTGAGAATGTCAGCCAGATTGAGATTAACCCGAAAGCTGATATTACTTTTGCAAAAAGTCTGCGGAGTATTTTGAGGCAGGACCCTGATGTAATCTGCGTTGGTGAAATACGAGACGAAGAAACGGCAGGTATTGCGCTTCGGGCGGCCCAGACCGGTCACCTTGTTCTGGCAACAATACACAGCAACAGCAACGCATCGGCGCTGGTACGGCTAATGGATTTAGGCGTTTCGCCTCTGCTTCTGTCTTCAGGATTGAATCTTATTCTTACGCAGCGACTGCTTCGGCAACTCTGCAGGAACTGCAAGATGCCGGCCCAATTAACTCAAAGCCAGATACACGATTTCCACAAAAGAAAAATCAACTACGCCAATATGTTTCAGGCCTGTGGATGTGAAGACTGTGACGGAACCGGATACCGAGGCAGAACAGCAATTTACGATATGCTGGACTTCGACGACAGATTAAAGGCCAGTATTGCCAACAATCCAACGCTGCTGACTGAACTGAGAAGAGAAGGTGATAAAAAAGGCAAGTCCAATCTGCAAAAACAAGGACTTAAAGCAGTAACGTCCAGTATAACAAGTCTGAAAGAATTAAAAAGAGTGCTGGGATAAAAGGTTATGATATTCTGGATAGGGATACTGGTCGGCGGCTTCTTCGCCTACTTTGCCGTTAAAATAGGATTCTATGAGACACTGATAATGATGTTCAATGTCGTAATCTCGGTCTATTTGGGTGTTTTTCTGGGGCCGATGATTGCCAATATCCCTGTAGTTGCTGATACACCATTTTGTAACATTCTTTCCATATTAACCATTACAGCGGCAGCTTTTTTGATTTTGCACGGTATATCATTTGTTTTTCTTACAGGACAATTCAATATCTTATTCCCAAAGGTACTTGATGTTATCGGTGCCGGTTTTCTAGGTTTTTTAGGTGGTTTTCTCATCTGGAGTTTCATAACCGTCTTAGTCTGCGTTTCACCAATTTCTCAAAACGCATTCGTAAAAGGGGCAGGCTTTGGCGGTCATTTTCAACAAATGAGCATATCATACGTTTCCTGGTGGGGAGATTTGGTTAATAAGGCGGCTTATTCCCAGGATAACAAACAAACCACACAGCAGGTTATCAGCGGACTGTTAAAAAACGCTGAAAAGAAAACGCAAAAGAAAGAGACCAGACAAATCGAGCCCAATAAGCCTGCCGATTTGACCGGGCCCAAACGTGTGAAAACTAATGTCAAAAAAAAGATTCCGGGACCGAAGTCAGACGATACGCCTTAGCTTTTTGCCTGGTCAAGTATGAGATTCTTAACTTTTCGGCTGGGCAGATTAAGTGCCCCATAAGCAGAAGCAGCGGCACTTCGTAACTGCGGGTCGGTCTGCTGTGAACTAACAAGCGAATAAACCGCGTCAATCTTTTCTTCATCAAGTAAAGAGGCATTAAGTTTTGCCGAGACAGCCAGAGAATTAAAAGCGGCTACCCGAACATCCATAGGGTTTGTTTCATCAAGAGCCATATCAGCTATCGCCCGTTGTGCATTTACATTATTTTGTCGGGCCAGAATTTTGCCGGCAAGCATTTGAATATGCGGGCGATTGTCCTTTGTTACACTTATAAGGGTGTTTTGAGCAGCCGACAGATCAATAACAGGATTTCGAGTTTCTGCTAATCTAAGCATAACTTTGGCTGCACGCAGGGCATAACTGTCTGCTATCTCGGCAGTCCACTTTTCCGGGCTTTCGGGAGCAGCCTTAGGACTTTGCCCGAGGGCCTCTGCAAGGTTTTTAACAACCAGGGAACGTTCGGCAAACATTTCTTTAGGGCCGGCTGCAGCTATTGCTATCGCTGCACTATACCTTACTGCCCTATCATTAAAGGACAGGGCCTGAACAAGCGGCTGTTCGATGCCGAGCCGGAAAAGCAACGATTTTTCACCTGCAGTGGTCGTCAAGGCCTCGATAGCACCAAGGGCAACATAAGCATTTCTGTCTTTAACGGCCCGTGCAAGCGCCTGATGGAGGTATTCGGGACCAGCGGTAGTGGCATAAACAAGGGCATCAGCGTGACCGACGCCAAAGTAATTAGGCATACTTACACCAGTGTGCTCAGCCTTGAAATAGGCAGGAAGCCAAAGGCCAATGGCTTGGCCGAATCCGGAGTCGGCCTTCAGGGCCCACTCGCAGGAGTGCATAGCCATAAGCTCATTAAAATAACCCCTGTCAACCTTTTCGCGAATCAGTCGGCTACCGGACGGTTCCCAAAACCAAATATTGGCAAAATCGGCGTCTTCGGCCGGGGCCAGAGATTCGGCGTGATAATAATAACTTTCAGCAAGTCGGAAGAACAACTCTGCAGCAGAGAGCCTTATGGCGGCAGGGTCAATCTGACGGATACTTTTTTCGGCCAACTGACGAAGGTCCGCTGAGTCGTCGTTTTCGATAACATATTTTAGATAGGCTAATGATTGGGAGTGACCGATTTGTCCGAGTGCTTTTATTATCTCAGCCTTTATCGCTACATTTTTTGTCTGCAGGGCGGCAGCCAGAGGCCTGATTGCATCTGTTCCAATTTGTGGAAGAGCCCATATAATATCCGGCAATTCCTGTTTACGGGAATCGTCAGCCATCGCATCGAGCATATACATTATGGCATATTCACCGGCGTTTTGGAGCCGCTTGACCGCTGTGTGCCGGGCACGAACCGTACTACTGAGCCTTCTTACTTCCGTTGTAATAATCCTGGGGTCAGTCCGGCGGACAAATCTTCCCTGCTCGATTATATCAAGAATTTTTTGGCTAACCTCGACCAGTTCAGCGTCTGTTGATGTCTCGATTATTCTTAATAAAATCGCATAAGCTCGTGGGGTATCTTCACTTAGAGCAAGCAACTTAACGGGGTCGGGACTGGCAGACAAAATGGCCTGAGCATAACCCTTGGCTAAATCGAGTCGGCCAATCTTGGTGTAATGCAAATAATCGTTCCAGTCATCCTCAACGATACGAGCAAAACCAACATTTACCGTAAAAAGAACAAATGCTAAAATCGCCGCAATATTTTTTCTATTAAACATCAAAATTTCTCCAAAAGATTCGTTTAATTACCCAAAATACCAGTATAATTGTTAAATTACATAAAATTTGACTTTGACAAGCCCTTCCCTAAAACGCCTACAGTCCCTTAATTGACATTTTTTTACAAAAATCGGTTTCCATTAGTCTTAACAAATAGTCGTCCTTTAAAACCCTATCCTACAGAAAAATACTCTTTCTGTCAATAAAAAACCATCCTGCAGGTTTAGTAAAAATGGAGTGTTTGAGTAAATTATGATTATATTTGAAGCTTTTTTCCACAACATTAATGGATGCAGAATAATTATAGGACGTGCAGCTTCAAGCAATTAATTCTGAAGCAGCATATTATATAAAACGTGGTGTTTTGGTTGCATTGGCGACATCAATACTGGCAGCAATTTGCATAAATCTGGGCATCGTATAATCGAAAAAGCGTTTATAACCTTCACACAAATAACTTTCGACTATGCCGGCATTCTCATTCTTACCACCAAAAGGAATCCTGTCTTTCTGACAGCCACCTCGACATACATCAAGGAATCTGCAAAGAAGGCATTTGTCGCAAAGGTTCTGTTTTGCCCGGTCAAACTGACGTTTTATGCTACTGCCGGCAAGCCTTTCTATTGGAGTTTCAAATATATTGCCGAGTCTAAATTCAGGCCGAACAAAAAAATCACAACAGAAAGCATCACCCGTATGCTCGATAACAATATAACCACTGCATCGTTTGCTGTACGTACAAATCGTGCTCGTGCCTGTAACACAGTAAGAGATAATCGAATCAAAATCACGAATACTCAAATTCTGCGGGCCGTAGTCATACCACCGGTCAAAAAGTCTGCACATAAACTCACCATACTGTTGCGGCGTAATTGAAAAATCTGCAATTTCACCCGTGGGGGGGGCGAGTTCCACGCAGGGAATAAACTGCATATACCTGACGCCATTTTCAATAAGAAAATCAAATACTTTATCCGGGTACTCAGCATTTTTTCTGTTCAACAGTGTAAGTGTGTTAAACTCCACTTCATATTTTTTGCACTTTTCGATAGCCTTCATTACTTTATCAAAGGTGCCTGCGCCGGAATGGTCGAGGCGATAATAATCGTGCAGCTCCCTGGGGCCGTCGATACTGATTCCAACCAGAAACCTGTAGTCGTGTAAAAAACGACACCACTTATTATCCAGCAAAATTGCGTTGGTCTGCAGCGAATTACTTATTGTCTGCCCTTCTTTGCCGTATCTCTTCTGCAAATCAACGACCTTTTTGTAAAACTCCAGCCCCATCAGAGTAGGTTCACCCCCCTGCCAGGCAAAACCGGAGAGCTCAAAGTCCAGTTTCAGATAATCCTTTACAAGTTTTTCAAGCACTTCATCGCTCATTCGCTGTCTGCCGTGGCCGACCTGGGCAGTTCTTTGCTTGTAGAAACAGTATTTACAATCGAGATTGCAATCTGAACCGGAGGGTTTTATTAAAAGAGTAAATGGCTGCATTATTTCTAATCTGTCCGTAAAATCACAACCCGCCGACCGGGTGACATCTGAACGTGGAGTTCGTTGTCAATTTCTTGCACCAGTTCCTTTGGGACCCCTTCTACTTTAAATTGCGAATTCGCAAACGGATTCTCAAGACGACACATCCGGTTTTTCTCCGCAATTAGCTCGACGCGTCTCGTTAGTCCTTCGCGGTGTTCGGCCGAAACCAAAAATGCTCCTTCCGCCCTGAGAGTATTAAAAGAAACATCCTTCCAGGCCGCTGGGATGGCGGGAAAAACTCTTATAGTCCCGCTGTAGCTTTGCAAAAGCATTTCCTGCAAACCGGCCGCAGCGGCAAAATTCCCTTCTAAAGTAAACGGACGATAACGAAAATTCGAGTATCCCTTGCCGGACTGGTCACCGTTACAGTGAAAACTGCTTCGCAGACAAAACGCTGTGGAGAATATCTCCAACGCCTTTTCCGCCTTTTCTCCGTCACGTGCCCAAGCGGCCATGTTCGCCAGCCAGCTAAAACTGTATCCGCACCACAAGCTCGTTCCTTTTTGCTCAAGGTCACCCAGAGAAGCCCTCATGATAGCCTGGTTTTCCGGTCCGTTTTCCCATCGAATTAGTCCTAACGGATGAATCGCCATCAGATGTGAAAAGTGACGGTGAGACTCCTTCAATGGATAGTCCTTCGCAACGAGCATCTTTTTACTCTGCGGGTCAATCGCTAAATCCGGTATTTCTCCAAGCACCTTACGCCAGTGCTCAGCTTCTTTTCTTTTACCCAATTCTTCCGCAAGCTCCGCCGTTTTCTCAAACGTCCACCTTATCAACGCAGTATCATAATTTGTAATCGTCGGAAACCACGCATCCAGGCGGTTATCGTTAATCTCAGGTGAAGAGCTAAGAGGAAGTGTTCGCTTGCCGTCAGGGTCCTTCTCGGTAACCGCCTCAAGGAAAATAGCCGTTTCTCTCAGCCACGGATAAGCACGCTCTCGCAGAAATTCTCTGTCCATGCTGTATCGCCAGTGCAGGTAAAAATGATGTCCCAGCCAGGCGGCCGTAGTGGCCGAATGTGTATACTGGTGCCAGCCACCAATCTGCTTTTGCTCTAAGTTGGCCGTCATCGGAACATTCAGGCCGGGCAAATCAAAGAACCGTTTCGTCCAGGCCCTCGCCGCTTCTCTTGTATCCCAAAGCCAGTTAACGAATCCAAGTGCCCCCTCAAGTTGATTGCCGCTGTAAGCAGGCCAGTAACTAAGCTCGGTGTTCAGGTCGTGATGATAATCTCCCTTCCATGGTGGAATTTTACCATTGTCCGCAGTCCACGGCCCCTGCAAAGTTATTGGCGGCGTATCAGGCCGGGTCGCTGCACCGAATTTATACATCTCAAGGTACCACTGCCTTTCAATAATGGAATTCGGAACGCTGACCGAAGACCTGCTCCAGAACGAGTCCCACCACTTTCGGTGTTCATTAACTGATTTAGCAAATCCCGCTCTAAGGGCCCTTTCACAATTCTCACGGGCCTTCTGCAGAGGATTTTTTGACTCGTTCGACGTTGTAATAGACCAGGCCCCAAGCCATTTGTTCCCTGATTCCTGCCAGGCGACGACCACAGCAAATTTAAATCCGCCCCAGCCCTCCTGCAGATAACCTGTCCAGTTATCACCGCCTGATTCGACCGGTGGTTTATATCTCAAGCTGGCCAAATCCCCTGCACTGATTTTGCCCGGCCCGGCCTCTTCTGCAATCTCACCTGCAAAAGGAGGGGCCTGTAGTTTGAGCCCGATTGGTTCAGTTGAGTCAATCCTAATCATCCCAACAGGCTCCCTCGCATGGATAAAAAGGCGTGCCTTTCCTTTGCCCCCGAACTGTAATGTTGCCATCGCCTTGGCAAGATTTAACGATGCTTCCTTAAAGACCGGCTTACCACCGACTGTCAGCTCGATACGTCCGGCCGGTATCTTCGTCGGTCCGGCGTTCCCATATGGGGCATCATAAAGTCGATGAAGGTCAGCCAATCGGCCCTCTTTAACCCATTGTCGCATAGTCTTGTAAGAGTATTCTTTCGTGTGAAATTCCGGCACCGGACGAAGGTCCCACAAATCAGTCCTGTCAAGAGATATCTTCAAAGGTGCACCGTCACCCCATACTAATGCCCCAAGCAATCCATTACCCAACGGTATTGCCTCGTCCCAGGTTTGAGAAGGACTCTCGAATTGCAAACCATGTTTCGGCAGTGGGTTCCCAAACAGCTCAAATGTACAACCGATGACAATGGCTGCTATTGAAATAACACTATGCACATATGGAAAACCGTACAATTTCACAAGCATATCCATTAATACAAACCATCATTTTTCGGCCGTTTTGTGCCTTTCCAACCATTTCTGTACCCACTGCCGAGCCTGTTCTTTCGTTTGCACCTGCCCTTCCAATTGGGCAATGTAAATCTCCTGTGCCAACTGCCCCAGCGTCGGCCCCGGTACCGCTCCTAATCTAATCAGGTCATAGCCATTTAGCAATGGTTTCGGGCGCAGTTCGACATCGCCAAGGGCTTTTATTCTTTTCCTCAGTTTTATCAAGGGTGTAATGCCCTTCCTGCCAACGATTGTGGCCTTTTGAATTGCTCTTTGCAGTTCGTACATGTCCCAAAAATATGGTTCGGCAACAATCATTTTCAACTGTGCCAACGACATTTTATCATTCAGCAATTTACCTCTATTGCTCAGCAGGAATTTTATATGCCTGTTTTGATTTCTGCTAAGTTTCAAGACGGTGGATTTTTTAAGTGCAAAGTTGGTCTCACAGCCAGCCAATACCCCAACCAATGCCAGAGGAAAATCAACTTTTTTCCGCAGTTTGCCCAAAACACTGATAGCCAATTCAATCTGCTCGTCGCCAAGGTCAGGAAAAATCGCATCAGCCAATTCACTTTTAGCCAGCAGTGAAATCCCCGCAGAGCGGTTTGGATTGACAAGGATTGCTTCCAGTTCCATTGCAATACGTTCACCACTTATTTTAGTTATATTCGTTGCACCGCTGCAAATAGCTAAGAAGGTTTTCGTCTCAATGGCAAAACCAAGCTGAGTGGAAAAGCGTACCGCCCGCAGCATCCTCAAATAATCTTCGCCAAAGCGTTCTTTCGGATTGCCAACAGTTCGTATCACCTTTTTTTTGAGGTCGGCCCGGCCATTGAAATAATCAATCACCTCTTTTTTCAAAGGGTCGTAGAACATTGCATTGACAGTAAAGTCTCTTCTTGCAGCATCTTCGGCGGCGCTTGTGAATTCGACAGTAGTTGGATGTCTGCCGTCGGCATAGCCGGTCTCTGTTCTGAACGTGGCGACTTCGACCTGCCTGCCTTCGAGCAACACTATCACCACGCCGAATTTCGCTCCGACTTTTAATGTGCGCCTGAACAATTTTATTACGTCTTTGGGCCGGGCATCAGTTGCGACATCGTAATCTTTTGCCGGCCGGCGCAGGAGCATGTCGCGCACACAGCCCCCCGCCAGCAGGGCCTCAAAGCCATTGCGGCGCAATCGCCTGATTATTTTTACAGCTATTTCTCTATTCGTCATCGCTGTTTTGCCTCAATATAGTTACAGCCATTGTTCCCCAC
>CAYXPG010000039.1:0-12687 GCA_964467205.1 uncultured Pirellulales bacterium
ATTCAAACCCAATTCAAACCCAATTTCCGAAAGGCCAAAATGAACGTATATTCAATATTAACAAAGGTTTATGAAAAAAATGACATTTTCTCAATCCCGCAAAACAAACCCAAAACAAACCCAATTTTAAACCAGTCCCATAGCTGCCGGGACAGTCATAGGGTAATATCAAGATTGACATTCCTGCGAAGGGGTGTTCTAATGCATAAGCTGCAAACGGTGAATTCAACAAACCGCGGGAAATGAAATGCAAAATACAAGATATGAGAACATTTCCATAATCGGCGACGGCGGGATGGGTACGGTTCTTTCAATGCTGCTCTGCGAAAAGCGACAAGCAAGCGACTCCGCAGGACGCCTAACGGCGGAGCCACTCCACAGGACGCCTGACGGCGGAGCCACGAGTCACGAAGTAAGGATGTGGGGCTATGACGCCCAGCAGTTAAAGCAGATAGAGCAGGAGCGTGAGAACAAGAAATTTTTGCCCGGCTATACACTACCCGAATCTCTTCAGTTTGAGAGCAAAGATGAGCGTATAATGGCGGGAGCCGAGTTGATTATCTCTGCGGTGCCGTGTCAGTTTATGCGTGGGGTCTGGGGGCAACTGAAAAATTACGTTCCCAGTAATGTACCCATTGTCTCGGTCACAAAGGGTATCGAAAATGAAACACTGCTGCGACCGACCCAGATACTTGCCGATGTGCTGGGCCCGGAGCAAAAATATGCGGTACTGTCCGGGCCTACAATTGCAGATGAACTGGCGAGAAAACTGCCGGCGACGGCATGTGCGGCGTGCAGCGACGAGAAACTGGCGAAAGAAATTCAGTACACTTTTACCGCCGAGTGGCTTCGCGTTTATACCAATACCGATGTTGTCGGTGTCGAGTTGGCCGGCGCCACAAAAAACATTATTGCGATAGCTGCGGGGATTATAGATGGGACAGGGGCTGGAGATAACGCAAAGGCAGCACTTTTGAGCAGAGGACTTGCCGAGATAACCCGCCTTGGCGTTGCATGTGGTGCCAAGGAACAGACGTTTGCGGGACTAACGGGGCTGGGTGATTTAGTAACAACGTGTATCTCGCCAAAGGGACGAAACCGCTCATTCGGCGAAAGGATAGGCAAAGGAGAAAGTGCAGAACAGGCTCAGGGTGCCACCGAATCAGTTATTGAAGGAGCTTCGACCTGCAAATCAGTTGTTGCCCTTGCGGGCCAATTAAATATCGAAATGCCGATAACGCAGGCAGTCTACGAGGTGTTATTTGAAAACAAGAGTGTGCAGACGGCGATTTCGGATTTAATGAAACGTCAGCTCAAGGCCGAATAAACCAATCGGCGTAATCCAGTTCATAACTTTCACAGTCCTATAAGGTTCTTTTTTTTATTCTTTTTCACGAACTCTGCAAAAAATTTAGGACCTGCTGATAATAAGGTTTGAATAAACTTTATATTGTTTTTCGAAAGAAATTTTAAAAATTTTCCCGTATGCTAAAAATATGAAAGCACTCACCTGCACTTAACAAACCAAAATATTTTTTCACCTACCTTAAGTCAATAGTTAATACCTCACATTTTATCGGAGCTAAAAACGACTCTTTCGCTACTCTGCTAAAGAGGAGTCGAATATTTTTTGATGCGATTTGGCTGATTAGGGTTTTATTTCCTATATTTTAGTTAGCATCATTGACAAACATCCTGGTGCAGGGAAAGTGTACACTCTGGTAACTTTAAGACAGTTATTAACTTAGGATTATTCGCATATGGAGATGGCAAGATTTGTCCGTATTGGGCTATTTTCAGGTCTTGTGAGTTAATTATATGTCAGGTATTGCGAAAAATAAATCACATTCAAGTGTCCCGCTGTTTCGATTATTTTCGAAGCGCAACCCAATTGGCGTTGATATGGGAGATGATATTCTCAAGCTGGCTCAGCTCGAGAACAACGATGGAAAAGGTATCAAGCTGCTTGCCGGGGGCAGTCGAAGCCGGCCAAAAGACGTTGTAACCGGCAGTATCATCTGGCAAAAGTGGGCTATTGACTCTATAAGCGAACTGACAACAAACGGCGAATTCAGCGGCCGAGAGGTAACAGCAGCATTACCTGCAAGCGAGGTCTTCATCGAGCTTATAAAAATGCCGAAAAAAAAGAATGATAAACCCGCGGGAAATACAGAAGCCGTTCTTTCAAAGATAAAACGCAAACTGCCGTTTGAAGCTGAGCAGGCAATGATAAAGTATATCCCGACCGAGCAGGAGAATGTTCTGGTAATAGCAGTTGAGCGAACGAAAATCGACAGGTATTTGGCCATATACGAAAAGGCCAAATTGCAGATTAAGTCCATCGATGTCTGGCCGGCCGCTCTGACAAACAGCTATACCAGTTTTTTCGGCAGACGTAAAACCGATGTTGAGACGGATGCGATGCTGGTTGATATAGAATCAAGCCGAACAAATACGGTAATTTGTCGTCACAAGAACTTACTATTTGCTCGTTCGATACCAATAGGAAGATGCCTGCTCGAGACAGATGAAGCAATAACAAGACTGGTGCTGGAATTAACGGCGTGCAGACGGCAGTTTGTGTCGATGTACAAAAGAGGACAGATAGGGCGATTGATTTTCCTTTCAGGCCTGGACGCAGATAAAGAGATATGCAAGACGATAGCCAAAAAGATGGAAATACCGGCACAAATGGGAGATTGTCTTGCGGCGGTGCAAATAACAAATTCGCAAGAGTGTGGAGTAGAGAGAAGGAAGAGCCCTTCGACAGAAATGACATCAGTGCAGGAGCAGGGACAATCCGGCTGGGCGACGGCCTTCGGGCTCAGTCTGTCATAAAGATTGGCGGACAGGAATAACCAAACGCTGAAAATAAGGATAGAGAAAAAAATGAGTAATATAAATTTTGTGCCCGAAGATTACATTCAAAGTAACGAATCCCACAGAACAAATTTGATGTACATTGCGTTGTTTCTGATTGTGATGGTAACCCTGGGCGGCTCGTTTATGACGATTATGGTGCGGCAGCGGGCAGTAAGAGCCAAGGAGAAAGCTGTAACTACAAAGATGGCACAGGCACAGGAGACGATAAAGCAGTTTGAGCAGCTCCAGATAAAGCGTAAAGCAATGATGAAGACGGCCCTTACCACGGCCGAATTGCTTGAGCCTGTACCAAGGAGCGTCCTGCTGGCGTCACTGACGAACAATCTGCCGGCAGGGACATCGCTTCTGCGAGTGAATCTCATTCAGAAAGCGCCGAAAATAAACAGGAGCACTTTAACAAAGAGCAAGTACAAACAAGCACAAGATAAGAAAGCGACGACAGGGCCCAAAATATCACCGGAGAAGCTGTTAGAGACACATATTGATATTGAAGGGATTGCTCCGAGTGACCTGCAGGTTGCCACGTATATCGAGAAGCTGAGCGGTTCAATCCTTCTTGACAATATTGCGCTGGTCGAATCAAAAGAACACAAAACGACAGACGGCAAGAGACGTGCAGCTAAATCCGAAGATTCAGATATAACATTCAGGCGTTTTAAACTCAAAGCGATGCTTAAAAAAAGCGTTCACCTTACTAAAGATGATATCAACAAAGTCAGGGCGGTCCATAGTAAATCAGCTCGTAATTTTTGATTCCGAGTCGGTCAATAAAAGGGAACTTATATAAGGATATAAATATGACAAGCGGATTAAGAAAAATAGTATTTTTCGTTTTGCTGTTAGGTGTACCCTTTCTGGCGTACCAATATATGATTAAGCCGGCCAATAAGTTATTGGCCGAGCAGAACGCCCGGGTTCAGACGAAAATGGCCAAGCTGGCCGAGATTGAAAAGGCCACCGCCACGGCAGAAAACCTTACAAAGCAGCTTGAAGAACTGCAGGATGCAATAGGTTTTTTTGAAAGTAAGCTGCCGCCTAAAAGCAAAATTCACAAAGTACTCGAGCAGGTAACCGTAATCGCACAAAAGCAGGGACTCAAACCCAAAACGATTCGAACTCTGAAGAAAAAGAACAACAGCGGTTATATAGAACAGCCGTTAAAAATGGAGCTGGAGGGGAATTTTAATGCCTTTTATTCGTTCCTCCTGGAGCTTGAGAAGCTTCCTCGAATAATGAAAATCCGTGAGCTTAAGCTGGAAAAGATAAGAGGGCTGGAGGGACAGATAAAAACTGATTTTATAGTAAGTATATTTTTCCAGAACAAAACCGGATAATTTCATTGGAGTATGACTATGCTGTCTTTTTTGAAAGAACAGGGTACTGAAGATACATCTGAGCAAAAAACCTCTGGCAGCAGTGGTGCCAGCGGTGAAGAAAAACAAAAACAGGAGTATCTTACCGTAGCGTCCAAAAGCAAAAGTGTTCGCAAAGGTACAATGCTGCTCGCTGTTTTGTTCGGCACAGGTCTGTTGTGCCTGTGGTTTATGATACAAAAGAGCACACCGGAAACAGCAACAGCGGCGTCGGCAGACTCTGAGCAAACCCACCTCGAGACAGCGATAGTACGACTTACCGGCGTCAGCTCGGAAATGCTTAACCGAATGGACGAGATAGTCAGGAAATTCTATGAGTTTTCAGATGTTCGGCAGGTCAAGGTTACCGAACTGGTGAAGAACCCGTTCGAGTATGAGATGTTTTTGGCCAATTTAAAGGACGAGTCCGGGGCCGAAGATAAGAACCTGATTAACGCAGAGATGCTGAGGCAACAAGTAAAAAAGCTGCAGCTTTTGAGCATTATGCAAACCAAGCAGGGTAACTGCTGCATGATAAACGATAAAATCCTCTATGAAGGTGATTCAATAAGCAATTTTAAGATTCGTCAAATCGGCAATAATTACGTTAAACTTCAGTGGGGTCGTCAAGGTGGTAAAGAAGGTTTGGGGACCCAAATAATACTAAAGTTATCAAAATGAAATTACCCTTTATATTTGACAAAAAGCAGGATTTTCTTGCAGAGCAGGAAGTTGAAGAAGATTTTCCGGGCGGCGTTGCTGATGGCGGCCAGCCGTTCCCTGAGGACCAATCTATCAAGGGCCTAAGTGACCTGTATTCTCCGGAAGAGCTGGACGAACAGGAAGTATACGAGAAAGGCGGGGAATCGGGCACAGGTGATATCGCCGATGTCTTAGTTGATATGGGCAGGATTACGTCTGAGCAACTCGCACAAGCGAGGAAGGAACTATCAGCAAACTCCGCCGATGACATCGAGACAATCCTGCTGAAAGACGGACTAATCAACGCTGATGATATTTTAGAGGCCCGTGCACAACTCTATGGATTCGAGTTTAGAGCGATAAAGCCGGAAGAGGTGGAGAGAGAAGCTTTTGAAAAGCTCAGCATTGATTTTATAAAAAACAGTTCCATCTGCCCTGTCGCTATAGAAGAAGAAACTCTGGTTGTAGCAACGAGTGAGCCGGCAAATGTATTTGCGATTGAAGATGTGAAAAGACAGACGCAGATGGACGTAAAAGTCGTGGTCTGCAGCGCAGAAGAGATTGAGGCGGTGTGCGATTCGTTAGGCGAGGAAAAAATCGATTACAACTTTGATGATATTATCAGTGATATGACAGACGTGGAGGTAGTTCAGGACCAGGAAAAAGATTTTGAAGACCTTGAGAAGATGGCAGGTCAATCGCCTGTCATTAAGTTTGTTAATTATCTGATAAGCAATGCGATAAAAGAAGGCGCCAGTGACATTCACATCGAGCCGAAGGACAAGTTTATGAAGGTAAGGTATCGCATTGATGGTGTTCTTTTTGAGACTATGCAGCCGCCTTTAAAAATGCATCCTGCGATTGTTTCACGAATCAAGATTATGTCCAATCTTGATATTTCGGAACGACGACTGCCGCAGGACGGGAAAATTTCGGTCATTGTCGGCGGCAGAGGGGTTGACCTGAGGGTTTCAACGCTGCCCACAAACCACGGTGAAAAAGTAGTCATACGAGTACTGGACAGCAAATCGATTATGCGAGGTCTTGAGCGGCTTGGTATGGAAGCGGATGTGATGACGGTATTTGGTGAGCAGATAAAATTGCCTCACGGGATTTTGCTTGTGACAGGTCCGACGGGTTCCGGCAAAAGCACGACTCTGTACTCAGCACTCAGTCAAATGGATGGTGAACGGTTGAATATCTCGACGGTTGAGGACCCTGTGGAATACAAGCTTGATTTCTGCAACCAGGTTCAGGTGAGCGAAAAAATAGGACTGGATTTTGCTTCGGCACTGCGGAGTCTTCTGCGGCAGGACCCGGATATTATAATGATAGGTGAGATTCGGGATTGTGAGACGGCACGAATAGCTGTGCAGGCGGCCTTGACGGGACATCTGGTCCTTTCGACACTGCACACGAATGATGCCGCCAGCAGCGTAACAAGGCTGGTCAATATCGGTATTGATGCGTACCTGATAGCAGCATCGCTCAATGCTGTGCTCGCTCAGCGATTGGTCAGGAAGATTTGTCCGAGTTGCAAAGAGATTTATGAGGCACCGGAAAATGTACGCAAATATGTGGAAAGAGCAGGCGTTCAGCCGAAAGAGCTTTTACACGGTGCCGGCTGTGAGAAGTGCAGAAACTCCGGCTATATAGGCCGAGTGGGCATCTATGAGCTTTTGGTTATCAATGAGCAATTCCGCGATATGATTAACAAAGACTCTTCGGCTGAAAATATGCGTCGCACCTTTTATGAAAGCAAGGCGTCCAGTTTGTTCGACGACGGCATTAAAAAAGTAAAACAGGGGCTTACAACAATCGAAGAAGTATTGCGAGTTACAGAAGTTTACGGCCAAAACGAGAAGGAGGTTTTCGTTGAGAATATCAATTAACCTTCTGATAGGCCAAAAGAGCTCTAACGGGAGCAGTTTTATACTGATATTAAGGGATTGGGATTTGTGCTGTCACGGAAACGATAAAAGAAGGCTGGGGTGACAAAGGCAAGTGGGAATAATGAAAGCAAGCAGGAACGACAAAAAAGAAAGCTCGGAAAGTTTTTTTTAGGGGACTTTAATATGGTTGATGTGAAAGAAATATTAGCAAAGGCGATAGAGAAAGAAGCAAGTGACGTTCATATAAACGTCGGGATGCCGCCGGTAATCCGAAAAAATACGGAGCTGTTTAATCTGGACTTTCCGGTGCAATCAAACGCAGACGCCAAGGAAATGGTCATCTCAATGATTGGACCGGACCGATTCAAAGTGTTTGAAGAAAACCGAGACATCGATTTCTCAACGACAATAGATGACGGTCATCGTTTTCGTGTGAACGCCCATTATCAATGCGACACAATTGCAATTTCGTTTCGAGTGATTCCCAACCAGATACCTTCGATAGATGCTTTGCATCTTCCTGCAATAGTTAAAGAACTGACAGACCTTCCGAGAGGTCTGGTGCTTGTAACAGGCCATACGGGCTCTGGTAAAAGCACGACCCTGGCGGGGATGATAGGGCTGATAAACAAAAAATACACCAAACGTATTATTACACTGGAAGACCCTGTCGAATATGCATTAGAGAACGATATGAGTATGATAGAGCAGAGAGAGATTGGGTTTGACTGTCCGGATTTTGCGTCCGGACTTCGGCACGTTCTTCGTCAGGATCCCGATATCATTATGGTTGGTGAGATGCGAGATTTGGAAACCACGAGTTCAACAATCACGGCTGCAGAGACCGGCCATCTTGTTTTCAGCACGCTGCATACGATTAACGCACCGCAGACCATCGAGCGTATCATAGATATTTATCCTGCGAGTCAGCAGAGTCAAATCCAGACGATGCTGGCCAATACGCTACAGGCGGTGATATCACAGACACTATTTCGGCGGGTAGATAAGCCGGGGATGGTACCGTGTACGGAAATTTTGCTGTGTACGTCGGCGGTTAGAAACTGCATTCGTGAAAACAGAATCTACGAGATACCAAATATTATCGAGACTTCTCGGCGAGTGGGAATGCGGAATATGGACAACAGCATTGTGGATATGTACCTGAAGGGCTACATAGACAGAGAGGAAGCGATTACCCGCTCAAGCAATCCCGGCAAGATGGATAAAACCTTACCACCGATGGAAAAGTCGGTTGGGGCGACAAAATCAAAGAAGGCCCAGAGAGAGAGCGAAGTGGTCTCGGTTGAAAAATGATTAATGACAACTAATGATTTCGGATTGAGATTGCCGCTTCCTGCATCGCAGGGGTGGTGATGACATTTCCGTCCTGCATTGTGAGTTGTGTGTTGCAGATTATCCAGATGCGTGAAGAAGAAGATTAAAATTCGCAAAACCTGCGGCTGAATGGGTGGTGGATTATGTTTGAGGATGGTTTTCAGGATAGCGGAGGTAGTTTTGCAGATGTCGGTGTGGAGCAGCGTTCCGGGGGGCAGAGCAGTTCCGACGGCCAGATGAGCGGCTTTGAGAAGGCGGGACAAGAAAGTAAAGACGTTCGTGAAAACCAAAAAGGTGCTCTGCAAAAAATCAGCGATTTCAGGGTCGAATTTGGCCCCGGTGCTAAGGACATACTGCACTTTACCAGCCAGTTGGCGGTTATGGTTCGAGCAGGCATTAGTCTAACAGACTGCCTTGAGTCGATAGGCCAGCAGCAGCAAAACAAGAAATTTGCGGCGATAATTGGTCGGATAAAGAGCAGAATCGAATCCGGACAAAGTTTCTCTCAAGCGCTGGCTGAGTTTCCGGAAGTATTCAGTAATCTTTATATAAATATGGTTGCGGCAGCGGAAATCTCCGGCTCTCTAAGCTCAATGCTGCAAAAACTGGCCGAGTATCTGGACGCAGAAGCTGAAACCCGCTCACAGATTAAGGCTGCTATGGTTTATCCGATTATCATAGCAATTATGGCAATAGTAGTAACGATCTTTCTGCTGGTGTTTGTACTGCCGAGATTCACGATGATATTTGCGGGCAAGGAGGAATATCTTCCCAGTCCGACTAAATTTTTAATGGCCAGCAGTGCTTTTGTGCGGAGTTGGTGGTTTCTTATTATCCCTGCTATTGCCGCTTCACTATGGGGATTCTTTTACTTTGTGGGCACGAAAGTCGGTCGGCTGTGGTGGGACAGAACAAAATTGAGACTTCCTATTATAAGGACACTTTGCCGGTGCCTTTACATAACAAGAAGCCTGCACACAATGGGCGTGTTGACGCGTGCGGGTGTGCCGATTTTAAACACTATCTCTATAACGGCTCAAATATCAGGAAACATTCTCTACAGGAATATGTGGCTGGTAGTTTATGAAGACGTTCGGCAGGGCAAAAAAATTGCATCGAGTCTGAATCGCTGCCCCCTGATGCCTGGCGATGTCGTGCAAATGATAAGAAGCGGCGAGGAATCAGGAACAATGAGTGACGTTTTGAGAGATATAAGCGATTTTTACGCCAGAAAGTTAAAAACAGTTATCAAAGCGGTAACATCGATGATAGAACCTATAATGATAATCATAATGGGGTTTTTGGTCGGCTTTATTGCGATGAGTATTATTCTGCCGATATTCAAGATGTCAAGTATTGTTATGGGCAAATAAACCCGTCGCCTGCAGGCCATATCGGTTACAAAAGATAAGTGGCAAGATGCGAGATATGAGATACAAGAGCGGTTTTACACTTGTTGAGGTGCTAATTGCGACAATCCTGGTTGGTCTTGCGATTGCATCACTGGTTGGAGCGAACATTTCATTAACACGGGCCAACGGTGTCGGGGCTGATTTGTCAACCGCTGAGTTTTTAATTGAACAGTTTAGAGAACTGAGCACATTGCTTAGCGTAATCGACCCGAATACGGGCACGGGCTATTTTGGCTCGGAAGAAGCGGTACTGGCTGACTATGACGACCTTGATGACTTCGACGGCAAAAGTTTTTCTCCGCCAATCAATACCAACAGAGAGGCCCTTCAAAGTTTTGCGGCATTTAGCCAGCAGATTATGGTCGAAAATGTTGATGGAGCAAATTTTGAAAATACCGTTGCCGACCACAGCAGCAATTTCGTCAGAGTAACAGTGAGGATTTTTTTGAACAGCAGGGAGATTAGTTCTACCAGTTGGATACGAGCGTGGTACTAAAAAGCTAAAGTAAAAAGCCAGAACTTCAGGCTTTTTGGGTGGAATATGACAGAAAGGCCAAACAAATTTACCGGTGGTTTTACCATTGTCGAATTGTTGATTTCCCTGGCAATAGCAGGCCTGTTGCTTGCTGCTATAGCTGTGGCTTTCAACGCATCGGTCATAAATTATCGTGAAAATGAGGATATATTTAAGACAGTCAACAACACCCGGCAGGCACTGTCACGGATAACAACAGACCTTCGCACGGGGCATTCATTTAAGCTGGACGACCCTGATTATAAGTGCACATTTTTCGCCGCTGGGAACAAAGATATTACTTATGAATACAGAATCGCAAATAATAATCTTTACCTTATCACAAACAGCGACAATCAGGAATATCTGCTTTGCGATAACGTTGGTTCGATGAGTTTTATTAAGACGCTCACGGATGAGGGAACAGATGTTAAGAGCGTGCAAATATCAATGACTGTTTTTAGCGGAAACATACAGCGAACGATTTCGGCTGCTGCGGTCGTCAGAAAAAACCTGAAATGATTAATGTTGTCTGAGAATGACATTTTATCTTAAAAGGTTTTCAATCGCCGTCGCCGGAGACATCAGTCTGTCCTAAGTTTTTTCTATATCAAGCCTTACGTACACTGACAAAGACCCTTTACAAGATAATTGTGCCGTTAGTTTTGTGATTCATTTTTTGGATGAGGGTTTTGTATAAAAGTTCTTGCTTTTTGCATTCTTTTTAAGCATACTACAGTCGAAATGTTTATGGGCGGTTAGCTCAGTTGGCTAGAGCGCCTGCTCGACACGCAGGAGGTCGTTGGTTCAAGTCCAATACCGCCCAATAAAAAAAGCTCGCCGAAAGCGAGTTTTTTTATTAGAGCAGGAGAGCGATAGAAAGGCGAACAGGCGAAAAGGAAAAGATGTATATATTTATGACATAGCCTGTAATGCAGCTTAACCGACTGGGCACTAATTCCGGCTCAGTCTCGTCCTATCGTTCTTCTATATCGCATACAATTTTCATTGTTGTTATTGTGGTCAATAAATTTTATTTTTTCTATGTTTCTGTATGCTTTTTCTACCGCCTCACTTAAACTATTAGAAGAACTGGCAACAATGTGTAAGACTCTCCCACCTCTTGTTACAAGTCCTTTCTCAGCATCAATATCTACACCTGAATAAAATATAGTTACACCTTTTTCATCTACTTCTTCTATACCCGCTATTTTGTAGCCTTTCCCATATCTTTCGGGATAACCGGGATACCACGCTCCTTTCTTGTCTTTGCCTTTGCCTACCATGGCTATAACATCAACGTAATAATTAGGATTCCATTTAGGTTTGAAACTATCTAAAGTTCCTTCTGTGACTGCTGTTCCAAGCTCATAAAAATCTACCTGCAATTTTCTTAAAATAACTTCCGCTTCCGGGTCTCCATGCCTGACATTAATCTCAAAAACGGATAGGTTGCCATCCGGGTCACGATTTAAACCAAAATATAAAACTCCCTTATATTTCCATCCAAGCTCATAATAAATTTCTTCAACAACCGGATTTACAATCTTTCTGATTATCGTATTTATTAAATGTGGGGCAGCTTCTTTATGAGGGCAATAGCAGCCGGTTCCTCCTGTATTTGAATTTATTAGCCTTATGTTTTTTTCTTTTAGTTTAGAGATTAAAAATTCGTCTCTTTCATCTTCAGTCATTTGTTCCAAGTTGTCAGGACATCTTATTCCGGTTTCTTGCAGTCCTCTTCTTATACCTGAGAATTTTTTACCTGATGTTTCTCTTCCATAATGATGGTAAAATATTTCCAAAATATTTTCCGGGTCAAACGCCGGTTTATAGTCTTGAGCAAACATTCTCAGCGGTAAAACATGTTTTCCATCAAGATAAGCGAAAAAAGAAATTTCTTTTCCGTATTTTCTTTCCTCTATAATGACTTTATTTCCCGACTTACCAAATTTCTTTTCTATCATAATAGTATCAATTGCTTCTATTGCATCATCAACATCATTGCAAACAATTGCACCCTTTCCCTTCGCTAAGCCGTTTGCCTTTACGACTACTTGATATCCAATTTTCTTCACATATTTTTTTGCTTCCTCGGGGTTGGTAAAACTTTTCCATTCCGGCTTTATTTCATATTCATAACCAAACTTTTCTTTGCCGATTTTGCTTAGAAGTTTATCCGTAAACTCCCTGTCATTTTCCAACCTAACATATTCTTTTTTAGGTCCTATGCATGGTATCCCCGCGTCTGTCAAAACATCAACAAGCCCTTCCTCCAGAGGATTTTCAGAACCAACATCCACTAAGTTAACATCATTTTCTTTGCAGAATTTTGCTATTTCATCAAAATCTTTTATTGGAATTTGTTTTATGATGCCTTTTTTACCTTTGTGAGTATAGTTTACACCTGGATTTCCGGGAACGAAAAAGACTTTTTCTACGTGAGAACTTTCGGCATATTCTTCACAAAGACAATGATCTCGGGCCCCGGAACCATACACAAGCACTCTTTCCTTAACTTTCTTCATAATCTCTGCCACAAAAAATGTTTCAAAATTTAAATACCTTTCTATACAGAAGGGAACCTATCAGACTAT
>CAYXPG010000040.1:0-12616 GCA_964467205.1 uncultured Pirellulales bacterium
AAGTAGTCCTTGGGACTCCTTACGGAGAGCAAATTGTCTGCTGCGCAGCCAGTAATAATGTTTTGACAGCGTAAAACCCCTCTGCTGCGGTCTCCTGTCCAACTGCTCACAGCCAACGGCTGTTCAATTTGCTCAATTTTTCGCCTTTTATATAGCTGTACCATCCAACGGCAAACAGCTTAAAGACAGCCTTGAAAATCAAGCAGATTGCTGGGAGTAATTGAACCTTCAACGTTCTTGTTTTTCGACCTCGGAGCGGTCGAATATCAAAAGAAAGGTGTGGTTGTTCTTTGACAGTGAGGGTACTTGATGTTAGGATAGACAATTCCGATTTGCTATCTGAGTCAGAGAGGCTAAGTATGGAAATAAAATTGAAGTTTCTTGGCGCCGCTCAAAACGTTACCGGCTCCCGGCACATGCTCGAAGCCAACAACACAAGGCTGCTTATAGACTGCGGACTCTATCAGGAACGGCATCTGAGAGAAAGAAACTGGGACCCCTTTGTTATTGAGCCGGAAACTATCGATGCGGTTCTTCTGACCCACGCACATCTTGACCACTGCGGCCTGCTGCCGAAACTTGTCAAAGAAGGATTCAAGGGCAAAATATACTGCACGACAGCGACGGCGGAGATTGCACGGATTATATTGCTGGATTCTGCACATATTCAGGAAGAAGATGCAGAATACAAACGCAAACGGCACAAAAAAGAAAGCAGAAAAGGTAAATACCCCGAGGTTCCGCTTTATACAACAGCCGATGCAGAAGCGTGTTTACCGCTGTTTTCGCCGGTCAACTATAGAGAAGCCATACCCCTTGGAGACGGCGTTGAGGCGACATTCTATGATGCCGGTCACGTTCTCGGCTCATCGGTGATAAGGACAAAGGTGCGCCAGGACGCCGATGAGCGGATTATTATATTCTCCGGCGATATGGGCAGGCCGGACAGACCTATTGTCTGCGACCCGACCGTCTTCGATGAAGCCGATTACGTCCTTATCGAGTCCACCTACGGCGACAGAGTTCATCAGAGGTGTGAAAATGTAAAAAAATCAATTGCGCAAGTCATAAACTCGACGAAACAGGCCGGCGGTAAAATCATCGTGCCGAGCTTCGCCCTCGAACGGACACAGGAGATTTTATATTATCTCAACGAACTGCTGCTGGCCGGCGCCATACCGAAATTGAAGGTCTTCTTAGACAGCCCGATGGCCAATAAAATAACGAAGGTCTTTCAAAAACATCCTGAGATGTATGACCAACAGATGACAGAGCTTATGATTAACCATGAGTCGCCTTTCAGGTTTCCGGGTTTGAAAATGGTTCAGACGACCGCCGAATCAAAATCACTTAACGATATGAGAGGGACATTTCTGGTTATAGCCGGCTCCGGTATGTGCACGGGCGGCAGAATTAAACACCATCTTGTCAATTATATTTCCGACCCAAAGAATACGATAATGTTTGTGGGGTATCAGGCGGTCGGAACACTCGGCAGAACAATTGTTGAAGGCCATAAAGAGGTCAGAATACTCGGCGAGAAACGTTCGATAAAAGCGAAAATAGTGCAGGTACACGGTTTTTCAGCTCATGCGGACAGGGATGAGCTTTTCGACTGGTTAACCAACCTGAAAAAAGCCCCTAAAGGAGTGTTTGTAGTGCACGGCGAAGCTGAAAGTGCAAAGGCCTTCGGAGATTACGTCAGGGAAAAGACCGGCTGGAAAGTAACCGTCCCGGCATATCAGGACGAGATAGTGCTGGATTAGTCGATGCAGGCGCCGAAGGGGGTTTGGTCTTTTTAAACGCCCTGACTTGCCTTGTTAATCGCAATGAGCATAAACTTTTCATCTGCCTTTTCGCTCATTGTTATAATCACCTTAACATGTTAAAAACTATAATGCAGCAGTCAGTAACGGCTGCGGAGGTTGTGAAGGATGTCCCAATATGCCCCGCGTGCACCTTTTTCGATTGCTTCTGCAAGCCGGATGTTGTCACTGTAGTTGTGGTCGGTTGGAAAATTATCTTCAGTTGGCTGCGGGGCTGTTTCTGTCATTGGTTCGAAAAATCTTTTGTCGCCGGCGATTAAATCCCTTACAAGCTCGGCCGGTTTTGGTCCCAGGTGCTGCGATATGTAGAAAGTCGGTTTAAAAAAATCGACCGGGCCGGCGTACTTTCTGCGGATGTCAGGGTTAGTATCGGCCGGGCCTTCGGCGGCCACTATTCGGGCCATTTCAGTCCCGGGATAAATCCTGATGCCAAGCGATGCACCGGCACAATCAGGGTCAATCTGCTTAATGAATTTGATTGTCTCTTCGATGGTTTCGGGCGTTTCACCGGGGCCGCCCAACAGAAGGTCTATCATAACTTTTATGCCATTGTCACGGCATAAACGGACGGCTGAAGCAAGGTCTTCTTTAAGATGGGGCTGACGATAGATGTTGAGCATTAAAGAGGAGGCCGAATCTCCGGTAAAGTCTATACCGACGCAGCCGGCCTTGCTCATAGCCTCGGCAAGTGAGCTATCAAAAGGCACCGTCGCCATATATGTGTACCATTTGAGTCGTTTGCCGAGTGAGCGAGCAATCAACTCCTCGCAGACAGCGTGGGCATGGTCCGGCGGGATGTTGAACTCAGAATCGCACAAATGCAATACGTCTATTCCTTCGGCCAGCAGCGTCTCAGCTTCATCTGCAACTTCTGCAGGGCCGCGTAATCTAAGTTCGGCACCTTTGGCGAGAGGGTCGGCGCAATAAATGCAGCGGCGGTTGCATCCGCGCTTGGTTTCCAGGCCGATTTGACCACCTTTTTTGAAATAAGCAGGATTGTCAATCGCATCCCGGCCGGTAGCCAGAAAAATAGATTCGGGCCAGGCGGGCCGATTGCTGTGAAGCGTCCCGTTTCTTCGCCAAATCAATCCGGCAACGTCCTCAAACCTACGGGAACCTCGCAGTTGTTCGATAAGAGCAACGACGGCCTGCTCCCCGTCACCACGAATTCCAAAATCGGCACCGGTATATTCGATAATACGCTCGGCAAAGACGGAAAAACCAATGCCGCCAATTACAATTGGAGCATCGGTCAAGCTGTGTATTGTACTTACAATCCGGCAAAGGTCGCCGACGAACCACCTGGCACTGGGCCAGAAACAATCGTCCACATTGCGAAAGGAAATGCCTGCCAACTCAGGACTATTTTGTTGCAAATAGTCCTGCAATTGGGCGGACGGCTCGTCGCAGAAGCATAAATCGACAATATCCACATCAATGCCGGCGCCTCTGACAGCACCGGATATATAATCAAGAGCAACAGGAGCTATCGGGGGAACCATCCTGTTTGTATTTATAAGCGTCAACATCGGCTAACGATTATAACCGCATTAAAAAATTGTGCAAGAATCACAGGACAAAATGGTAATGGCTTTTCTTCAAAACTGTGCGAACCGTGGTTGTTGGTTTTATTTTGACAGGCAGAAACCGTCCGGTTACACTGAGCGTGTTTATGTGAACCTGCATTACAAAAGAACAGATGTTTTGATATTAGTTATGAAGCGGTTTTTAGCCGATGTGGGCTATAAACAATTTCAGGTTCCAGCATACAGGAGGTTGCTATGGTAAATAAACAGCCAATCACTCGTCGAAATTTCATTAAAGGTGCGCTGGCGGCAACCGGTGCATTTGTCATCGTACCTCGGCACGTTCTGGGCGGGCAGGGATATACACCTCCCAGCGAGATGATTACCCACGCGATAATCGGTGTCGGCAATATGGGGCTGGGGCACATCAAATACGTTCAGCAAGACAATAAGAGCAGGCTGCTTGCGGTCTGTGACGTTGATGACGAGCACCTTACCAGAGCACTGGAGAGGGCCGGCCAGGGCTGTAAGGGCTACAAGGACTTTCGGGATGTTCTCGACCGCAGCGACATCGACGTTGTTCATATTGTTACACCTCCGCACTGGCATGCACCGATGGCTATTGCCGCAGCGCAGGCGGGCAAGGATATCTGGTGTGAAAAACCAATGACCCGAACAATCGGCGAAGGGCAAAAAGTCGTCGACGCCGTGCAGAGAAACGCCCGGATGTTCCGCCTTAACACGTGGTTCAGGTTTCGGGCAAAATTTTACGGTATGGAAACTACGGTCAAGCCCATCAAGAAGCTGGTTGACAGCGGGATGCTCGGCTGGCCGTTAAAGGTTACTATCAGCGGCGTTACCGGCTTTGCCTGGAAACTGGGCATGTGGGCCGGAAAAACTAATCTGACGCCTGAGCCGATACCGGGGCATCTGGATTATAATATGTGGCTTGGGCCGGCCCCGTTTAAGCCCTATCATCCGCACCGAGTGCACCACTCGTTCCGCGGATACTGGGATTATGACGGCGGCGGGCTTGGTGATATGGGACAGCACTACCTTGACCCCGTCCAGTATATCCTCGGCAAGGACGAGACAAGCCCAATTGAAATCGAAGCGGACAGCCCGCAGCAGCATCCGGACGCCGCTGCCGCCTGGCGGCGAGTTCGCCTCAAATACGCCGATGGCTGTGAAATCATTCTCGACGGTGAAGATAAAGACAAAAATGCAGCATTCATCGAAGGACTCGGAGGAAAGTTATATAAAGGGTTCGAGTCCGACATCCCCAATATCAAAGAAAAAGTAGCAGCACTTCCGGAGCCCGAACCTCAATTAGGGGATTTTAACGAGGCGATAAAAACCCGCCGCAAGTTCGCATTGAATGAAGCAAACGGACATCGTTCCTGCACCCTTGTCAACCTGAGCGTGATAGCTGTGCGTCTGGGGAGAAAGCTTCGCTTTGACCCGGACAAACAGCGGTTTATCGGCGATGAACAGGCCAATCGCCTAATCGAGCAGCCGATGCGCGCACCGTGGCACCTGTAGCAGTGCATTGATGAAAAACAAAATTATGTTTCAATAACCAAAATATTATTTCGAATAATCCAAAAAACAGGAAAGAGACGGATAAATGAAACAGGTCAAGAACATATTTTTAAGGACAACGGCGGTTCTAATAATACTGACGGCCCTTACGGGCTGTGCCCAGATGCTTAGAGAGTTTGAGACAAAATCTACCGTGTCATCCGTAGTTGTCCGGATGCCAGCCAAAAGTTCCATTGAGAGAGACAGGCTTATTGCCAAAGTGGTAAGACTGGGCCCGGCGGGCACAAGAGGGATTTGCAAAATGCTCGTTGCGCCCGGCGCCGGTAATGACACAAAAGCTCGATACGCATTGAGCGGTATGACGATGTATGTTACCCGCCCGGGCGCCGAAATAGAGCGAATAATGTATGCCGGGGCCGTCATTGAGGCACTTGCGACAAGTAAAGACGATGAAGTAAAGGCGTTTCTGATTCGTCAACTTCAACTGGCAGGCAGGGATGAAGCCGTTGCTGCACTGGCCGAATTTGTCGGTGATAAAAGACTTTGTGAGCCGGCAACTCAGGCGCTGCTTGCCATTCGCACGCCCGCTGCGGAGATGGTGCTCTTAAGGGCCCTCGCATCGGCAGACCGAGTCAACCGGGTTACCATTATCAAGGCCCTCGGCGAACTGCGCAGCAAGGCGGCGGCCAAAGAACTTATTAAGTATGCGACCAGCAGGCTTGCTGATACTCGCCGAACGGCGCTGTATGCTGTTGCCAATATTGGTGATGCTTCGGCTATTGATGTATTGGCCAAAGCCGCACAGGCGACATCCAGCTACGAAAGGGCCAAGGC
This sequence comes from uncultured Pirellulales bacterium, assembly GCA_964467205.1. GTDB lineage: Bacteria > Planctomycetota > Phycisphaerae > Sedimentisphaerales > Anaerobacaceae > CAYXPG01. Next base: position 5,729 of record CAYXPG010000040.1, read on the forward strand.
AACATCACTCTATCTGCTGTTAGCACGGCGACTTGCCGAGGCAGGACAAAAACAACAGTGTATAAAGATTTGCAGCGGCCTGATTAAAACCCGCACAGACCCACGTGAAAACAATGTTCGGCTCGCTGCGCTTAATACACTTGTCTCGGCGATAGGCGAAAAGGCCGTTGAGGCGATTGAAGATGACCAGGTACGCGAGCAGGTGGCCAAATACATCGAAACCAAAAGTCTGCCCAGGGAGGAAGGCTTTGTGTCATTGTTCAACGGAAAAGACCTGACGGGCTGGAAGAGACACGAAGGGCTTCCCGGGCACGGCCTTGCGGGAAAGTGGACGGTTGAAGACGGTGCAATCGTAGGTGTGCAGGAACCGCCCGGAAAAGGGGGGTTTCTTTCAACTTTGGGAAAGTTTCAGGATTTCGAATTAAGGTTAGAGACAAAAATCGACTGGCCTTTCGACAGCGGGGTGTTTTTGCGCGTCGGGCCGGACGGCAAAAGCCACCAGGTAACTCTTGACTATCGGCCGGGAGGCCAAATCGGCGGAATCTACCTGCCGTGGACACAGGGCTTTGTGCACCATTGCCCCGAAGGCGTCAAGCACTTCAGGAAAGACCAGTGGAACCATATTAAAATCATCTGCCAAGGAGAACCGGCTCAAATACGTGTCTGGGTCAACGGAGTTCTCATCACAAATTTCCAACATACAGCAGAGACAACATCGGGTGTCGGCCAAGAGGGAACGATATGCCTGCAGATTCATCCCGGGGCAGAAGGATATGAGAAAAGCAGGGCAATGTTTCGGAACATATTCATCAGAGAAATTCGGCGTGAAAAGAAGGTCAATGTCCTGACTGAGCAGGAAAAGGCCGAAGATTTTGCGTTATTGTTCAACGGTAAAGACCTGAGCGGCTGGACGGGCAACACCACAGGCTATGCCGTCGAAGACGGCAGGATAGTTGTTCTCGAACATACCGGCGGGAACCTGTACACGCAGAAGGAATATAGTAACTTTGTCCTTCGCTTCGAGTTCAAACTGACGCCCGGTGCGAACAATGGGCTTGGGATTCGTGCGCCATTGTCGGGCGATGCGGCGTATGTGGGTATGGAGCTTCAGATTCTTGATGACACAGCCGACAAATATAAAAACCTCAAGCCCTACCAGTATCACGGCTCTATTTATGGCGTAGTCGCCGCCAAGCGCGGACATCTCAAACCCGTCGGACAGTGGAATTTTGAAGAAGTCATCGCCAACGGCAGACAGATTACCGTCAATCTCAATGGCGCAGGCATCGTCGATGCGGACATCGACAAGGCCGCTACGCCTGCGACAATAGACGGCAGAAACCATCCCGGACTTAAACGTGACAAAGGACATATCGGCTTTTTGGGACACGGCGACCGCGTGGAGTTCCGCAGCATCCGCATCAGGGAATTAAAGTGAAAAGTAAAAAGTGATTTACAACAAGAAATCAGCTTTGTTGCTAAACTCTAAGTAGCGTTGTGGTACTATGATTTTTTCCTGCGGCTTGCAATATAACTTATCAGTATGCCCAATTCGAACAGCAGGTACAGCGGCACCCCAAGCGTTATCTGAGATATTACATCAGGCGGAGTAACCATAGCTGCAATCACAAAGACAGCGAGTAAGACATATTTTCTCGACCCTGTCAGGGCGTTTAAGGATACTAATCCTGTTCTGTTGAGAAAGAAAATTGCTGTCGGTGTCTGAAATGCCATGCCGAACACCAGCATAAGATGAGTTACAAAAGACATATAGTTTTGGAAAGTAAATTGCGAATTTACTCCCAGCATTTTCTCATTGAACTTTACCAGGAAGTTCAGAGTAAGAGGAGCTACGACAAAAAGAAAAAAAAGTGCCCCTCCGATAAATAAAACCGCTGAAAAAGGGGCGGCGAGATAAACATATCGTTTTTCGTCAGGATAAAGACCGGTAACGACGAACATCCAGATATGGTAAAAAACCCACGGGGACGAAATTATAAGTCCTGTAATTAAAGCTATTTTTATGAAACTGATAAATCCATCTGCCGGCGAGAGTGTCTGGAGACGGGCTTCCTGTCCCATCACATTGGTGTATGGTTTTTCTATTAATGTTATTATTTTCGGGCCAAAACAAAAACCGATGACAGCACAAATAACCAATCCCGTAAGAGCATAAACTAACCGCATTCGCAGTTCTTCGAGGTGGTCGCCCAAGCTCATAGTGGAATTTGAGAGGTCTTTTTTCTCGTCGGTATCGCCCATCTGAATCAATTGATTATTGATTATTGATTATAGTGGGAATTATCACTTATCAATAATCACTGGTTTTCGGTGTCGGAGTCATTCAGCCCCGCTGCATCCCTGGCCTCTTTTACCACGTCATCCTTGATTCCTTTGACTTCATCTTCCAATTCGCTCCTGGTCTCTTTGGCCTCATGAATGCCCTTTTTGAATTCGGTAAGACTTTTGCCTATGTTGCGTGCGATTTCAGGCAGCCGTCTGCCGAATATCAGCACGGCGATAATCGCAATAATAATAAGCTCAAGTGGCCCAGGCGTCCAAAACGCAAGATACTGCATATATTCAGTCATTTCAGTCTCCTTTTCTCTTTAGCAGTATTGTAAATCCATCCGGACTGCTTTGTCAATGAATAAGGCCCTGCCAAATCTTCAATATTGACAGAAATACCGCTAAAAACTATAATATGTTTTAGTTTACCGGTCAAGTAAATTGTCTTTATGGAGTTGGCTATGGTTTCGGTTCCGACCCGGGCAAGGTATTTTGAAACTGTTGTAAGTATCTGCCTGTTGGTGGTTCTTTCACTTATCGGCCTTGGGGTGTTCATAAAACAATTCTACGTTACACAAGGCGATGTTGATATAGATGCCATAACCACAGAGTTATTGTCAGAAAAGCCGGCTGATTCACTCTTCACCGGTCAAATCGATTTAGGCCGTCTGGCACCTGCCGGGTTCGAGAAACTGTTAAAAACCGAGCTCTATGGCGAAGATACTCTTTACGAAAAAATTAACGGCAAGGCGCCTTTTTATACCGAATCGGGCTTTGAGAAATTATCCACTCAGCGATTTGTAAGTAAAGCCGACGAGGGCCTCTGGGCTGAACTCTATCTGTTTGATATGGCTGCCATAAAAAATGCCTTTTCCGTTTACAGCAGACAAAAAAGGGCCGATGCAGAAAGCATCGCACTTTTGAATTCACCCTTCGGTTACAGAACTGAAAACGCATTATACTTTGTGAGCGGGCAATACTATATTGAACTGGTCGGCTCGACTGAATCGGATGAACTATTCGAGGCAATGACAGCAATCGCACAGAAAGTTGGGGCCGGTTCTGACGTTGGCCATAAGCCAATTACAGAGCTTGAGTTGTTCGACCACCAAGCTCTAATCACAGGCAGTGAGAAATTATACCTGAGAGGCGCCTTTGGGTCTGAAGAATTAACCGATACCTTTACAGCGCAATATAAAATCGACGGTGAAGCCGTTACCGTATTTTTAAGTAAACGCTCCGATGAACAGGCGGCAAAAAATTTAGCTGACAGTTATTATAAGTTTCTTATTGACAATGGCGCGAAAGACAAAGAGTCCGGTTGGCCTGTTGATAACGGCAGGGTCGTGGATTTTTACGATTCTACAGAAATTGTCTTCAGCACAGGGCCATATACAGCCGGCGTACATCAGGCGGAAAATACACAGGCAGCGGTAAAAGCAGCGGTAATGTTAAATGCTCAACTTGAAAGTCTGGATAAAAAGTGAGTCAGGAAAAAGATGAAAATTTGACGCGGCGAAAGTTTCTGGCACGGGCCGCCAAGGCGGGACTTTCTATTGCAGCAGCCGCCGCAGTTTCACTAAGTCTTTATGACGATAAAGGCCCGGGGGCTTTTGTCAAAACAGAAGGACAAGTGAAACTGTCCGATTTTTCCATACCATATATAGACGGACAAACTATCAGTATCGTCCGGGGAGCCGACAGAAAAAAAACCGTTAATAAAGCGATAGAACTGCTCGGCGGAATTGGGCGGTTCGTCAAAAAGGATGATATTGTTGTAATAAAACCGAATGTTGCATTTGCGAGTCCGCCGATGTTAGGCGCTACGGCCCGGCCTGAACTGGTTGGCGAGGTGGTTCGGCTGTGCTACAAAGCCGGCGCAAAGAAGGTGTACGTTGCCGACAACCCCATCAACGACCCGGCAAGCTGTTTTACGTTAAGCGGTATAGGCAAGGCCGCAAGTGCAGCCGGTGCGAAAGTTACACTGCCGAAGAACCATTTATTCAAAAATACCACACTTACCGGCGGCAAACTGATTAAGGATTGGCCGATTTTTTACGGGCCTTTTGAAAAGGCGGATAAAGTCATTGGCATCGCTCCTGTAAAGGACCATCACAGAAGCGGCGCTTCAATGACAATGAAAAACTTCTACGGGCTACTGGGCGGGCGGCGCAATATCTTTCATCAGGATATTAACACCATCATCGCCGAGCTTTCGATGATGGTAAAACCGACGCTGGTAATACTGGACGGCACCGAAGTTATGATGACCAACGGCCCGACCGGAGGCTCGGTTTCGGATTTAAGACGGGCAAATACACTAATCGCAAGCACCGATTGCGTAGCGGCTGATTCCTGCGGCTGCGGGCTTTTGGATTTGAAGGTCTCGGATTTGCCCTACCTTGCCAAAGCCCAAAAATTCGGCGCCGGAACCACCGACTACGAGTTACTAAAACCAAAATTTGCTACAGTAACCTAAAAGCGCAGATTATGAAAATTGTACAGACAAGACGAATAAGTCAGGCATTCTTCTTTGCGATGTTTATCTGGTTTTGTATTGTCAGTACTATAGGCGAGAAGTTCTGGCAGATTAGGGGCTGGCCGGTCAACTGGTTTTTAAATCTTGACCCACTGGTTGCTCTCGGGACGATACTAACTACGCATACACTTTACTGGCCGCTGCTGTGGGCACTGGCTACCGTTATATTGACGATTATATTCGGGCGTTTCTTCTGCGGCTGGGTCTGTCCTTTCGGCTCAATACATCACTTTGTAGGTTTTTTAGGCAATAGAAAAAAAACAATAGCACAAAAAATCCAGCTCAACAAATACCGAAAGCCGCAGTGTATAAAATACCTGGTTCTGGTGGTATTGCTCGGTATGGCTGCGTTTCCATCAATCAGGGCAACTCTGCAAACCGGTTTGCTTGACCCGATACCGCTTCTAACGCGTTCGGTCAACCTTTTGCTGCTGCCAATCGCCGACAAAACTGCCAACTTTATCTCGGTAAAGGGACGCTTCTATGAGGGGGCGCCGCTGGTCTTTGCGATATTTCTCTCGGCGGTTCTGCTTAACTTGGTAATTCCAAGATTTTATTGCAGGTTCATCTGTCCGCTGGGTGCACTGTTCGGCGTAATTGACAGATTTGCACTCTGGCGAATCGGCAAAAATCAGAACGAGTGCAGTAATTGCAAATTGTGCGAGAAGGCCTGCGAAGGCGGCTGTGAGCCGGCCGGCAGTATCAGAATAAGCGAATGCGTGCTCTGCTTTAACTGCCGAGAAGATTGTAAGGACGAGATAATAAATTACCAGACGCAAAAATCTCTGGCGGCAGAAGTAACAGACCCTGATATCTCCCGCAGGGGCTTTGTCCTTTCATTAGCCAGCGGCATCTTTGCCGTCCCAGCCTTGGGTCTTAGCAAAAAACTCGGCAGCAACTGGCACCATAAAATCATTCGACCGCCCGGAGCAATCGCTGAAAGCCAATTCTTAGAAAGGTGCATCAAGTGCGGCCAGTGTATGCGCATCTGTCCTACTAACGTGATTCAGCCCGGCGGTATCGAAGGAGGACTGGAAAATCTCTGGACGCCCGTATTGAACAACCGAATCGGCTCAAGCGGCTGTCAGTATAACTGTGTGGCCTGCGGGCAGGTTTGTCCGACCTCGGCCATCAGGCCGATTACGCCGGCTGAAAAACACGGCCTCGGCGAATTTGCCGAAGCCGGGCCGATAAAGCTCGGTACCGCCTTTATCGACCGCAACAGATGCCTGCCCTGGGCGATGGATAAACCCTGTATCGTCTGCCAGGAGAACTGCCCGCTAAGTCCCAAGGCAATCTATACACAAGAGTATTTCAACACGATAAGAGAAGGTACTTTTGCCGTAAAAAAAACCACGGACAACACGATAGAGACCGTAGAAACAAATCTTTTGCTTGACAAATTCGCTACCGGCGATTATTATTGTATTAATAATAAAGGTGAACGCAGGAAGATCACAGCAAATACCGAAAATACTATCGTCGTCTCAAACAATGAACAATTCCGTGAAGTCCCTGCTGCAAACAGTAAAATTGAGATTCAAATTCGGCTGCAAAAGCCCTATATTGATATTGAAAAGTGTATCGGCTGCGGAATTTGTGAACACGAATGCCCTGTCAGCGGTAAAAAAGCAATAAGGGTCTCCGCAGAAGGCGAAACAAGAAGCACTGACAGAAAGTTATTGCTTAAAAATTAACTCCTTTTAGAGGGTAAGAAAGATGGAAGAAAAAAATAAAATCGACAGAAGAAATTTTCTAAAAACTGTTGGGGCGGCGGGTGTAGGGTCGGTCATCGCTTCGAAGCAGATAAAAGCAGACACCGTCGAGCCGAACAAAGCTGACCCCAATGCCTCAGGGAAAGAACAGAAAACCAAATTGCCGCAGGTGCCGAAACGAAAATTCGGCAAAACCGGTGTTGAAGTGCCCATCTTGTCTTTTGGGGCAATGTTCGATATCGTTGAAAACCAAATCATCTTAAAAAAATGCATCGAGTGGGGTATTACCTACTGGGACACGGCCAACAGCTATTCGAACGGCAACAGTGAGCTGGGCATAGGTAA
>CAYXPG010000041.1:0-12319 GCA_964467205.1 uncultured Pirellulales bacterium
ATCAACGGCACTGTGCTCGAATGCATTGATAAAACCGATGAACAGGCTCGAAACAACTATCAGCAAAGCCGCAGAAAGTGCAACCGCAGCAATACTTAAAAATACTATTCTTTTCTTACGCAGATACCGCAGCCAGAGAAATATTTTCAACATAACTTGTGTCTCGTGTTTCGTGATTCGCGGTTCGTCTCTCAATTCACTATTCACGAACCACGATTCACGCTTTTTAACAGTGGAAACAGCACAACTTCGCGAATACTTGCAGCGCCGCTAAGGACCATCACCAATCTGTCGATGCCGATACCCAGCCCTCCCGCCGGCGGCATACCATATTTCAACGCCGTTATAAAATCCGCATCCATCTTCGCCATTGACTCGGCCTGGCCGCGAAGCTGCAGCCTGAAATTCTCCTCCTGAACCGCAGGGTCGTTCAGCTCGGTGTATGCATTGGCCAGCTCCATCTTGCCGATGAACAATTCAAATCTCTCAGCGTATTTCGGCTCATCTTTTTTGCGTCTGCTCAGCGGACAAAGCGCCGCCGGATAATCAATTACAAACGTCGGGTCAACCAGATTGTCCTCAACAGTGGCTTTGAACAGCTCATTGATTACCACCACATCGTCCATATCCGCCTCATTCAGCTCGAATTGTTTCGCCTTGGCCCTTACAGCAGCGACGTCGTCAATATCACAGCCGCTGTATTCTTTCAGCAGTTCGGCATAGCCGGCCCGCCGCCAGGGACGTGCAAAATTGATTTTCATCCCATCGAATTCGACCTTGTCACTTTCGCAGTATTTTTCAACAAGCAGACAAATAACTTCCTCGGTCAAATCCATCATAACATTATAATCAGCGTAGGCCTGATACAATTCGAGCATCGTGAATTCCGGGTTGTGCTGTCTGCTGAGCCCCTCGTTGCGGAAATTCCGGTTTATCTCAAACACCTTTTCCATCCCGCCCACAAGCAGTCTCTTGAGAAACAGCTCCGGCGCAATCCGCAGAAACAGCTCCATATCCAGACTGTTATGATGCGTTATGAACGGCTTTGCTGCGGCCCCGCCGGCTATCGTCTGCATCATCGGCGTCTCAACTTCCAGAAACCCTTTACTCTTTAGATATTCACGAATCGTCGAAATGATGGCAACTCGTTTTTTGAACAGCTCCATCACCTCGGGATTGGCCCACAAATCCACATACCTCTGTCTGAATCGAAGGTCAATATCCGCCAGGCCGTGGAATTTCTCAGGCGGCGGCAGTAACGATTTGCTCAGCAAAGTCAATTCATCGACCCATATCGTAATCTCACCGGTTTTGGTTCTGCCTAATTTGCCGCAGGCACCGATTATGTCACCGAGTTCGAGCAACTTGCAGACAGACCACTGCTTGCCGAGCAGTTTCTTGCTAAGACCAACCTGTATCGTCCCGCTCGAGTCGCGCAGGGTGATAAAAATTAACTTCCCGATGTCTCTGAGCAGCACAATCCTGCCGGCGCACCTGGCCCGCTGGGTATCGTCATCTTCTCTGAATCTTTTTTTGATATCTTCAGCAGCTTCGGTACCGTCGTATCTGCCGCCATAAGGGTCAATACCTAATTCCCTGATGGCCGAAAGCTTCTGGCGCCTTTGCCGCTCAAATTTGTTAATCTCTCCTGTTTTTGTCAATCCCACACACCACTTTCATAAAAAATCAATTTGCACTTAACGCCGAAACCTCAGCTTCAATCAACTTAGTCTTAATAACCAGAACGCCGACCGCTAATTGCACATCAGCGGCAAGTGTTTCTTCGATAGTATGTTTTTTCAACGGCTCGGTGCCGATGTCGTGGTCGGCCTTAACGAGAACGTCATTATCCTTCTGCACATCAAGCATCTTTTTCAACTCGTCGCTTCTCAATTTGACTTTGATGTCCGGGGCGATGCCCCAATCTTCTCTGCCGAGCTTCTCCATTGTCTCCCGGCTTTCAACTTTCTGGCCCGAAGGCAGATAATAATTTGCCATCGTATATTTTAATTGTGCGCCATTCTGAGGATAGGATGTGATTGTCTGCACACTTCCCTTCCCGTGAGTTCTATCTCCTACCAAAACCACCCGGTTATGCTCCTGGTCAGCCAGTGCCCCAGCCACTATCTCAGAAGCGCTGGCAGAGCCCGAGTTTATCAATATAACCAGCGGATACTCCGGATGTGTTCCATCCTTCCCCGCCGACTTGTAACTATATATCGGCGGAAAACGGGGACGCGTGCTTACAATCATCCCTTCTTGGATGAATTTATCCGCCACCTCAACCGCACTATCCAAAAGTCCTCCCGTATTGAACCGCAAATCGAGAATCAAGCCTCCTTGTGCCATACCTTGTGCCTCAAGCTGCAGAAGCACCTTTTCCAAATTCACAGAGGTCCTCTCGTCAAAGCCGGTGAGGCGAACATAGCCGATTTTTCTTTCCTCATCAATCATATACAGCCATTTTCCGGCTCTTGTCCTCTGCCATCCGCGAATTGTCGGCACAGTTATCTTTGCCCTGGTTATTGTGATATCACGGGTTTCTTTGCTGTCCGGCCCTTTTATCGTCAATACCACATCAGTGCCCGCAGGGCCGGTGATGTTCTTAACCGCACAGGTAAGCGACATACCTTTTGTCGGCTGACCGTCCACGGCTACTATCACGTCACCAGCATCAAGACCGGAACTGTATGCAGGCGTATCAGGCAATAAACTCACCGCCGTCAACAGCCCTTTGCGTTTTGAAATCTCTATCCCGATACCCGTAAACTCATTGGTCATTAACTTCTCAAAATCCTGAACCTGCTTCGGCCAAACCATAACTGTATATTGGTCAAGTACCGCTAATGCAGCTTCGGAAAACTGAACAATCAGTAACCGCCGGGGCAGTTCTACCGTTGTCTCATTAAGTGCGAGGACCTTTTTGAAAACACCTACAAACTCATCTTTTCTAATACCCACAAGCGAGTACTCGACCTGCTCCAAAATACCCTTCAGACCAGCAGAGAAGGCCGAAAGCTTCTTGTCGTATTGGTCGTACTGAGCTTCGTTCGCACCATAATAAGAATCGCGCAGCGCTTCCTGAACAACGTTCGATGAATTAACCACCTCCGCCAGCAATTGGCACCGTTCAATGGCTTTGGCAGCCATCTGGCTGTAATCCAGATGGTCTATGTCAACGTAATGAGAGTCCAGAAGCTCAATCGACCGGATAAACATCTCTTGCTTAACATCCAAAAATCGCTCCCGGCGGCTCTCGCAGGGGCTGTCCTGAAAAGATGCCACAATGTTTGCCTTGTCAATAAGCTGCTGGGCGTAATCGGAATATTCCTTGTTATCCGGCACAAGGCCAACAAGCCAATAATAGCTGTTTGTATATGCGTCAAGCCATTTGGCTTCCGACTCAAGCTCGGTGCTTCTTTCTATCGCCTTTTGAAAAACCTCCTTTACGAACGGCTCTGCAAAAAGCCCTTTTCGCTGCTGCTCATCAGCAAACTCACGCACATTGGCAATAGCCGAAAACGCCTTTTGAATACCATCAACATCATTGACATCATTGACATCATTTACGTCATTTACATCTGTATCATCAGCAACTTTAAGCTTTTCTAATTCTGCCAGCTTCTCTGCATAAGCCGCCTGCCGGGCAGATTCCCTCTTTTCGGCTATTGCTTCATACTCTGAGACAATCCCGTCAAGGTGGTCGAAATAAGTATTCTTAAATTGACTGTTCTGCTCAAGAAGTATTCTCGCCGCTGCAAAATCTCCCTTGTAAACCTCCGAACAAATCCTGCCGGACATTATTGCATTGACATCAAAAGCGGCCTGCAGAACAGACGACGCTGCCGTCTCATCTACGCTGCGAACCGCAAAATCCTCCGCATCCGGAGGCATTGGCTTTGTCATTGCTTCCAAAACACCTGCAGCCGACAAAAAAAACGCCGCAAAAACAAACCAGACCAAAAAGGCGACCGCTCGACTCATACCAAAATTATGAATCTTCTCTCGTAACCACTGTCGTTTGTGTCTTTTTGATAACAAAAAATCACTCCTTAACATCGAATACCGGAAAAACAGCTTAATTATATTAAATCGGCTTTTTTGCACCCCGGGTTAACCTTGTTTCTCGCTCCCAGAACCAACATCGAGCATCGAGCATCGAGAATTTCTTACATACATTCGGCAGCCTTTCCGGCGCAGCCCAAAACGTGCAGTTTATGTTTGACCATATCCTTAATGGCCTCTCTGCCCGGACCGAGATATTTACGCGGGTCAAACTCGCCGGGCTTCTCGGCAAAAACCTGCCTGATTTTCGCCGTCAAAGCCATCCTCAAATCCGTATCGATATTGACCTTGCAGACCGCCATCTTCGAGGCTTTTGAGATGGCCTCTTCCGGAACGCCCATCGCATTGGGCATATCTCCGCCGTATTTGTTAATAAGGTCCTTGAACTCGGCTAATACACTGCTTGAGCCGTGCATAACCAAAGGAAACCCCGGCAGTCTCTCACCTATTTCGGCAATAACATCTAAAGCCAGCTTCGGCTCTTTCTTGAACTTGTAAGCCCCGTGGCTGGTCCCTACCGCAACTGCAAGCGAATCACAACCGCTTTTCTCAACAAATTCTTCCACCTGGGCCGGGTCGGCCAGGTGTTTGCTCACATCATCAACGCCTACCACATCTTCCTCGATTCCGCCCAGCTGGCCTAACTCAGCCTCAACCACAACACCGTGAGCATGGGCATATTCAACCACCTTCTTGGTAATTTCAATGTTCTCTTCAAAAGGCTTTGTTGAAGCATCTATCATTACCGACGTAAATCCGTCATCAACAAATTGCCTGCAGGTCTCGAAAGTGTCGCCGTGGTCCAGGTTTGTAGCGATAGGAATGTCGGGATTCTCCGCAACCGCCACTTCGATAATCGCATTCAAATAGCTGATGCTTGCGTATTTGCGCGCGCCGCGCGAAACCTGCAGAATGAGCGGGGACTTCTCCTCGGCAATGGCATTGATAATGCCCTGTGTAATTTCCATATTGTTGACGTTGAATGCGCCGATTGCATAGCCGTTCTTATAGGCCGTCTCGAACATCTTTTTCGTATTAACCAATGCCATAATACTCTCCTTAGATTATCCCTGTTTTCCGGTTCGCAGTTATATGTTCCATTTTTAGTAGCTGGCAGAGCCGCCGATTTTCATAAACCTTCTCGGCCCCATCGCCATCTCCGGAACACCCTGTGGCCATATACTAAAAACAATCGCATGCTCTGAAAGCGACTCATCGGCACTATACGTAAAACCGCAATACATCCTGTGATAGCGCCTTATCAGAGTTATGTCGTTTCGCACATTATCACCGTAATCAAAATCATACTGCTGCGAGAAAATAAGCGTGTACCGTGGGTCTAATACATAAGTAGCCGCAAAAGTAAAGGCGTTCGAGCCGTTCTCGCCCAGAATCTGGACCCGCCTGAGGTATCTGCTGCCGAGATAAATCTGTAAATTAGGCCAGAACAATCTTGAATAACCAATATTAAACTGCTGCACCACGCCGCTTTGCATATCATAATTCATATCAGAAAGCACCGCCGCCGTATCGCTCAAACGCCATACATAGTCGGCGCCGATATAATTACGCCTCGGACCAAACATCTCAAATTTCCCAAGGCTGGTTATAAGGTCACTGTTATATATTTCCGGAGACGAAAGCACAGACAACGGTATGCCTGTGCGGTTCCAGATTAATCTGTCAGTCCCCGCAGAAGCTGCATCTTCTGTTTTATTCAACCATGTAAAATCAATATTAAGACGCATCCAGTCAACTGTCTCGTATCCTTCTGCTTCACGCGAGAGCTCCTCCAATCCCTCGCTCAAAGCTCCCTTGCGAAGACGCTTTGTCTGAAGCCTCTGCGAAATACCTACGTTCAATACATCACGCTGTTCAACAACCAAATCACTCTGCTCATAAAGAACAGCCGTAAGATGGGGCTTTATGATATGCCGAAGACCATTCAAATCCCAGAGCCGGGACTTGACACCGGGATAGACCTTCCAGTATTGCGTGGCCGCACGAATCCCAGCCTCGCCAATCCATATCGTATCCTCCCCAAAACTACCCGAACTGCTGCCATCCACAAGCGTTCTCGTAAAACCGCTGCGGTCATCATAACCAACCGTAGCAGCCACAAACGGAACTATCTTTAAAGAACCCGCCCGCACCGGCATATCAAGCTCGGTCCTGTGTGATACGAACGAAAACCATTCTTTGTCTATTGCAATCGAGTGGCCATCGCCTATTTTCTGGCGCAATCGGCTGAACTGGGTATCACTGTATAAAGTAAAGTTGTCGTCAAAAAGTGACTGGCCCGCAAGGTGAAACTCGATACTGGGCATCTCTTCCAGCTCATCGGCAAAATCATTTATCCTGCCCTTGCCCAGCAAAGAAAGTCCCCAGTTGTCCTCGATACGCTTGAGATGAACATAAGTTTCCTGGCCGGCGCCGACATTAAATTCGCTGCGATAATACTGCTCTATAAAATGTTCATCGGATGCATAACCGACGCCCGTTGTAAGCTGCCAGTTGTAAGGCAGGAAAGCTCGCTGCAGCCAGAGGAATCGGCCGCGAATTTCATTGGCCCGCTCAAGCCCCCTTCGGCTGCTGTGTCTGCCGAGTTTGTCCTCGCCGCTGTCGTGGATGATATAACCCATAAGCCGGCCAAAATAATTATCTCTCTGATAATCAATCTTAACGCCCGTACCGAAGCCCCTCTTGCCGTAATAGTCAAACGCATAGGTGCTGTCAACCCCTTCCGGCTCACGCAGCCCAAGCAGCTTTGACAGATACCACCGCGTCTCAACGGTCATACCCCACGTATTATCGTAACCGGTATGCACGCTTTGTAAGGCGGTGTCGGGCTTTTGCAAATTTGTTCGCATATAAGGCCAATAGAAAACCGTCCTATCATAGTACTTCATCCGAATATCATACATCTGGGCGTCATAACTGTCATCAGAGACCCTGCCACGCTGAGCATCGATGGTAGTCGTATCGGTAATAATTACTTTTGAGGCTGTAAGCGAAATCTGAGGCAGATAAAACTCGCTGCTGGTCAAAGTTGCGCCATCAGCGGCAAATTTATTCTCCGCCAGCTGATGTAATTGGTCCGCCCGAACATAAATCGGAATCCCCCTCTTGGTGTCGAAATTGCTCATCAATGCATTTACTGCAAGCGCCTTTTTGCTGTGAAAATCATAGTACAGCTCATCAGAGCGAATCGTTCGTTGGCCTTCGGTCATCACAATATCACCGGACAAATAAACCGCCCGGACTGCCCCCATAGATAAAACATCCTCAACACTGTCGCTGCGCCGCGACTCTTTATCCGTCTTAAGTTCTTTCGCTGACCAAAATATAACCGCATTATCGGCCAGCAATTCAAGTAAACCGCCCCTCTCGTCCTGTTTTTGCCACAGATAAAGCCTGGGGCTGACAGTCGCAATATCCGTCCCGTCCGGCGCTGCAGAAGATTCTATCTTCAACGCAGCCTCGCCCGCCGGCGATATATTCACCGGGTACCTGAACTTCACTTCCGGCTCGGCAGGTGCCTTCTTCTTAGGCTCGATTACTTTCTTTATCGGCTCAAGCACCTTCTCAAGCACCCCCGGTTTCTTAGCAGGTTTTTCCGGGACCTTTTTCTCTGTCGGCAATTCGGGAACCAGTGCATCGGGCTTAACGACAAACTTCGGCCCGGTCAGGATAAGCCCGAACGACTCAACAGCTCTTCTGTAAAGCTCCATCCCGCCGGGGTCGGCCATCTCTCTTTCAGCGGCTGTTACAAAAACCTCACCGCTTACCTCGAACCAAACTACCAGTGCCCCGCCTTCTTCAAGCTCAATCCGGCCCAAATCCGTTGTCCTGGCGCCTCGGCCTTTTTGAACGGATATATTGCCGCGCAGATACACCTTTGCCTTGTAATCCACACGGGTCCTGCCGCGAAACCGACGAGGTACACTTTCCAGCAAAACAACCGCACTTTCACTCGAAAAGTGATTGGCCCCTATCGACATCGAAAATCCCTCAGGGAAAACAAGACAATGCTCGCCCGTACTGAGCTGATAGCTGATAAGTTTATCCCCCGACAGGTGCAAGTCCTGACCGACAAATGCCCGGGCCTTCTCCTCTTCGATACCAAGCGAAACATTTGCACTCAGCAAAACCTGCAAAAACAAAATAAATAGGTATTTTCTTGCCATACTCACTCTCGTATTCTTATGGTTTATGCCTAAATCCAGTTCACTTCCGAAGTTTCACGAATTATAGCCGCTGTTCGCCGCAAAGCCAGTAAAAAGCTTGATAATTGACCACTGATATTCGATAATTAACTCTTGGTCGTTATAAAACATTAAAAAGACTCAATTATCAATGGAAAAACGCACTGGTATGGCTCACAACAAATACTCAAAACACCAAATCGCCGCAATTGGCCGGTATTACGACCACCTTGATACCATAATGCTCCAGAAACTCGGCGAACTGGTCACGGAACTATATCTGGCCGATACCGAATCAAAGCAAAGCCGGCTCTGGCAAAGGGCACACAAGGCAATGGTAAAGCTAAATGTTGCACCGGCTATCATCGACCATATAATGAAAAAAAGAAGCGTCGAAATACTGGCCAAAAACCTGCAGGACTGGCAAAGCAATAAAAAATGAAATTAACCAATAAAAAAACGCTGTTAAAAAGCAAATTATCTTTACGCACTAATTGGGGCCCCAAAAAGCGAAATGATGCGTTTTGGCAGCCCCTTGCTCCGGAGGACAAATATGATTGACCAATACTCCGCCCCGGCCAAAGTTTACTCGACCGAAAAACTCGGCAAATTAAGCATTCTCGATATGCTCAAATATTTCGAGGAAAAAGGAGCTATGCGCGTCTCAGACCTGCACATCAAGGTCGGCGCACCGCCTGCATACCGCATCGACGGCAGCCTCGTAAAGCTAAAAGGCACACCCGTAACGCCTCAAATAGCAAAGGCACTTATCTACCCGCTCCTCAGCGACAAAAACCTGAACAAACTCCAGAGCAACTACAGCGTGGACTGCTCATACAGGACCGGAAATCTGCAGTTTCGAATAAATGTCTTTATGGAAAACGACGGGATATGTGCCGCAATCCGGGCGCTCGAGCTGTCAATTCCAAAAGTCGAGCACATCGGCTTTCCGAACGATGTATGGGAAGACATCATAGAACGCAAGCACGGCCTTGTACTCTTAACTGGTATCACCGGCGCCGGAAAATCGACAACTATCGCTTCTTTCATCGACCGAATAGGCGAAAAAACCGCCTGCCGAATCATCACACTCGAAGACCCTATAGAATACATCTACCAGCAGAAATACTCCCTCGTCTCACAGCGAGAGGTCGGCAGGGACGTCAACTCCTTCGTCGATGGACTAAGAGCGCTGCTGCGTGAAGACCCCGACATTGTATTCGTCGGCGAAATGCGCGACCCCGAAACAATCGCTATGACGCTTATGGCCGCAGAGACCGGACATCTCGTATTTTCCACGCTGCACACAAGGGACGTTACCGGCACAGTAACGCGAATCCTCGATTATTTCCCGCCCGGCAGACAAGACGAAGTGCGAAATCAACTCTCACTCGGACTGGCCTATATCATTTGCCAAAAGCTCATACCGAGAAAAGACGGCCAAGGAAGAGTCGTCGCTATGGAAATACTCAACAACAATTACGCCTGCGCAAACCTCATCCGCATCGGCAAAATTGAGCAGATATACTCACAACTGCAGACCAAAACCCAGAACAAACCCGGTGAAAAAATGATAACGATGGAAAAGCACCTCGCTATGCTCGTAAAGGCCGACACTGTTGACCTGCTCGAAGCCAAAAAATGGGCCAACAATCTCGGCGCCTTCATCGACTTTATGAAACAGGAACCGGTATGACAATCGAGTTCAACTGTCCAAACTGCGATGAGCTTATCGCCTTCGACAGCAAACACGCCGGCAAACGCGCAAGATGCCTCTCCTGCGGCCAGTTGTTCACAATACCTCACAAAAGCCGCGAAAAAGCCGAAAAAATCAAACCCGAAAAAAAGGAAATGACCGACCCCCTGCCCGGCTTCTACAACGCCGTATTTATCGAAAACTTCAAAATATTCTTCAACCCCAAAAATGCAACCTCACTGGTATTCGTCATCGCTGCGGTCTGTTTCAAATTCTTTTTGGCACCGGCAGTGTGTTGCGGCCATTTAACTTTCTTTTTAGTCTGGGGTTGGCTGCTGGCTTTCTACCTGAACATCATTTACGAAACCGCATTCGGAATAGATGAGCTTCCCGAAATTTACCTCGGAACAGGCGCTACATTCCTCTGGAACGCCCTCAGACCGTTCCTGATTTTCCTCTACACTATGTTCATCGTACAACTGCCCTTTTTCATCACTCTGTCACTGCTCCAGGACAAAGGCATAACCCTCCTGAACCTCTGGCAGAATACCACCGGCCTCGGCCGCCTCCTGCAGACACTGCACATTGTCGGCCTGTTCTTTTTCCCTATCGCAATACTAACCACAGCAGTAGGCAGGGACTTTATTATGTTATTCAGGCCGGATTATATCTTGCTGCCGGTATTCAAAGCATTCTTCCCGTACATTGTGGCCTCTGCACTGCTTGTCGCCGCCTGTCTTCTTGAGTACCGCACCACCCAGTACATCGGCTCATCTTTTCTCGAAACCGCCGCTCAATTGGCGCTCAATTTGGCCGTTCAGGTGGTTGCTATTATTGCGATGCGCTCAATTGGCCTCTTCGCAAGACACTTCGCCTGCCACCTCCCCTGGTAGCCGCCGTTGGTTTCGTTTAGCCATCGCCGGCACGGCGACACTAGCTTCTTAATTCAACATTCCTTGTTCGTTATTCCCTACCTTATTGCCTGCCCCGCACCAATTAGGCTGCTGCCGTAAATTGGTGCGGGGTCATTCTGAGGAAATACTTACCTGCCTAAAGGCAGCGTGGCAATCTCAAAAATGATTAGCCCCTCGTTTCACGGGGGGTTGTTGTTTTATTTAGCCCCGTCCTCTCGGCGGGATTTCCGCTTCGTTTAGCCCCGTTGCTTGCGACGGGGGGAATTAACTTCTTTGATGCAGCCGACTTTTCAAATCCGTTGTTGCTCCTGTATAAAACTGATTGTCAACATCACTTAACAGTACATAAACGTAATACATTTTGAAACTCTAACAGGGTAAAAGAACAAAGAGCAAAGTGTAACGGAAAATCCAGACAAAACAGGACTCAACGACACACACGAAATCCAAGCTTGCTGCGCGTGAAATCCGGGTCGCGGTTGAGCCGGTAGGAGACAATGCAGTAGTAATCGCTGAGGCTCCACCTGCCGTCTGCAAATGTACAAGGATTATAAGCTATAAAGCACCCCAGCAACCGCTAAGACTTACATACATTTTCAATACCTGATTGCTGAGATTATATGGATCAGAAGTAATTTTATTATCTCCCGAGTCGCTGGCATTTCCATCTTTGGTCCATGGAAATGGCAAACTGTCCAAATCATAGGCTTCGAAGTCTTCATTTAGTAAAACTGTTTTTTAGTTTTCGTATAACAATTGGATTTCTGTTTCCAGCAACGGCCTGTTGTAAACTCTAACATCATCAATAATGCCTTCAAAAGCCTTATGTTGTGACAGAATAGACTTGCCTATCATCAACGCCCTATCGTGTGATGTTGGGGACACGCCGATGTTGCCGCTTGCTTGTTCTGCTCCATTTACATAGATTTTGATGTTATTTTCGTTATCAACTGTAAACGCTAAGTAGGACCAAGTATTTAGTGGAACCGTATTATTATCTGTTGCCACTTCACACCGGAGTATATTTCCAGAGTAATAACTAAATCTCACATATTCATCATCGGCTAAATAATTACCGCGAAAGCCATCTTTCCCCCCACTGGCATTGGCAATACTGCCCCAAATCTGACTATTTTCATTTGTAATTGGATATATCCACATGCTCATGGTCATGACAGAAGGAATATTGGGCTGAGGAATTGTATCTACGTAACTGTCAACGCCATCGAATTCATAAGCGTTTCCGTCAACACCGCTTACCCCTGTTGTTGCACCATGGTTCGTCCCGTCATAATTTCCCGTTTCATCAATCACCGCACCTGATGTTTCATCGAGCTTATAGTGAGACGTGAGTCCAACTTTAAGGGAATGCTCCAGAAAGAGTAATTGGATTTCTGTTTCCAGCAACGGCCTGTTGTAAACTCTAACATCATCAATAA
>CAYXPG010000042.1:0-12318 GCA_964467205.1 uncultured Pirellulales bacterium
TATCGGTTTTGTTGCCAACGTAGCTCAACGGTAGAGCTCTGGTTTTGTAAACCAGGGGTTGACGGTTCGAATCCGTCCGTTGGCTTTTTTAATTGATTATAGATTCGTTCGATACGCGCAGGATAAGTTCCTTTCATTGATTATTGATGATTGGTTCCTTCGGCGGGACTTCGATGAGCTCAGCCGGGCCGCTCAGGATATATATTGATTATTTGGGTCTATTAGGATAGCCACGTCCTGCGCCAATTGAAAGACTTGTGTCTGGGTTCTGAGTTTGCAATAAGCTGCAAGACCGGGTCTCTCTAATCGGTGCTGGCCGTGCAATGACAAATCTTAAATAGCACCTTTCACTTCTACTTTGCCCCGGGTCTAAAAGCCATTTCTTTAGAAGCCCCCCGGTATTGTATTATGAAAGGTTTTTTAGTGAGCGGCGATGGAGATTTTTGTTGCAAATAGGCTGCTTATTATTGAAAATGGCCATTCGAACGGCAAAAGAGCCGTAAGGCAAAACAAGAAGCAACAAAATATGAAATACGAAAAATGATTTTCATTCTGCACAGATATATATTTCGCGAGGTTTTCAAAGTCTTTATCCTCACGGCGGCGGCCTTGACGCTAATCCTGAGTCTGGGCAGCGTCTTAGGCCCGGTTCAGAAATACGGCGTGGGGCCTCAGCAGGTACTGCATCTTATGGGATATTTTCTGCCGATTACGCTGACGTTCGTACTGCCGATAGCGGCCTTGTTCGCAGCCGCTTTGGTCTATGGCCGATTTGCAGGCGATAATGAGCTTGATGCCTGCAAGGCAAGCGGAGTTTCCCTGCTGTCGCTGATTTATCCGGGCCTTGCTCTTGCGATTATGGTCGCTATCGCCAATTTGATATTGAGCTTTTATGTGATGCCGGCCTTCGTGCACCGGGCGGAAAAATCAATTAAGGCCGACGCCAAGCAGATTCTTTTTCGCAACATTCAGAGAAAAGGATATTATGCCGTGCCCGACCACAGGCATATGATTTATGCAGACCAGGCGAACTCCCAGAACGATACGCTTTCAGGGGTTGTTATCACCAAAACCAAATACGGCGATATACAGGAGATTACCGTTGCTGAGAAAGCAAGGGTGCATTTCATTTCGCATGATAATTTTAATGAGGTCCAGATAACCGCATATAACACATCTCAAATGGATTCTGAAGACGAGGCATGGTTTTATGCACAATCGCTGTCGCTTACGGCTGAGTTCGGCTCGCTACTCGGTGATAATATCAGGTTCAAAAAGATAGACGAGATGAAAAGAATACGCGATGTTGACCCGATGGCGTTTTATCCAATTGCAAAACTGGCTCGTCAGGTGCAGGCACAATTTTGCGCAGAGCTGCTTGCGGAAGATATTGCAGAGAAGATAGGCGTGCCGAACACAAGCGATAAAGCATCCTCGCAAACGACAGATGATAAAGACAGGTTATACAAGCTTCACAGCGGAGAGAAGTTCATTGAATTCAGAGCCAACCGATGCAGAGTGCGGGATGAAAAGAGAGTGGAACTGACAGGCAAAGTTCTTGTTAAGGAGTCCGACGTAGCCGGCGGCCGGCTTTTAAGGATATTGCGCTGTACAAAAGCGGTGCTTCGCATCGAGGGTGAAGAGGTTTCGCCGAATTTGACGATGGAGCTTTACAGCCCGCACTGGCAGCAGGCAAACGGCGAAGAAGGAATGGCTGCGGGATGGTTTAGAATTCGAGGCCTGATTCTGCCAAATACAGTCAAAGACCATTTCAAATCTACAAATATTCTCAATAATATCCAGCCGGAGGTGATTGTCTCGGCACTGAATCGACAGCCAAAGGCCGAACTCAAACGACTGCTAAACGAACTGAAGAGAATACTGCGCAGAACAATGGTAGAAATAGAGGCGGAAACCCATTCCCGGCTGGTATTCGGGACAGGGTGCATCGCTATGATTGCCATTGGTATCGGTCTGGGAATTATCTTAAAAGGCGGACATCTGTTAAACGCTTTTGGCGCAAGTTGTGTGCCTGCGGCGCTGCTGATAGTCTGCATAATGAGTGGATATCAAATTGCTCGAAACCCCGATGCTCACGCAGGTTCCGGAATAGGACTGATGTGGGCAGGACTGGGACTTTTGGTGTTGCTGGCAGCAGGGATATATCACAGATTAATGAAGAATTGACGAGGACGAGAACTTGAAAAAGAACAAAACGGCACTAATGGGAATAGTATTGGCAATAGTTGCGCCGGCGGCCACTGCTGTGCTGGCGGCGCTGTCATTTGTTAATACTTCAGTTAATGCCGTTATTGCCATCGATAAGCTCATCTTACTTACAATAGGATTGGCACCGTTTGTGTATGTTTTAGGAATCATAGTTTCGATAACGGCTTTATTAAAACCGCAAATGAAGACAACTGCACTTGTGGCAGTTGCCTTAAATATTACTTTGCTGATTGGCCAGTTGTACTTCGGCAGACCCTTTTTAATGGAATTTGAGTTTGTAATTTGAGAATACCACTTTATGAATAACGTCGGGAAAAACCAGCTTTCGACATTCAAGCGGCTGCGAAGCTCGCTTGGTATAGTTTTTGTGGTTCTTTTGCTTTTGGGATATTACCTTGTTTTTTTTGTGGCTGGTGCAAATTTTCGTGAGGTGGTTGCGGGCAAGGTCTATCGCTCGGCCCAGCCGCGACCTGCGCAGCTTAAGAAGTGGATTGGCAGATATGGAATCCGGACGGTGATAAACCTTCGGGGCGACGCAGGAAAAATCATAGAAGATGAACGTGCTGTAGCTGAGGAACTGGGTGTGAAAATGGTAACTCTCCGACTTAGTGCCGGCGAGCTTGTAAGAGGACAGTCAATGGCTGAGCTGATAGAGGCGATAGAGACATCGCAAGTACCTGTGCTGATTCATTGCCGTGCAGGGGTTGACCGTTCCGGCACCGCCGGTACATTGGCAGAAATGGCAATTGGAAAAGCAAACTACGAAACGGCAAAGTGGCAGGCCTATGTGCCGCCCGGTCCGTGGAAACGAAAACAAAAAAATAATTATGTCCACATCAGTGATGCATTGAAATTCTATGAAAGATACTGCAGAGAAAACAAGCTGGGAACTGGTAACTGGCAACAGTTTAAGAAATGGGCGATTGAAGAAAACTCGTTAGGCGATAACGATACGAGATATGAACTCAGTTACTCCTATCTGCCGTTCACAGGTAAAAACGAGAGATTTTATCCAATCGCAAAACTGGCTCGGCAGGTCTGGTTACAATTTACCGGCGAGATAATCCTTGTGTTCCTGTCGGCATTTGGGATATATCGTAAGTTAGCGAAAAATTAACGCTGTGCTCAATGCGAGAGTAGTATGAAGATACTGGACAAATATGTCGCAAAGAGTTTTATGACGGGATACGCAATAGCTTTTTGCGTGTTAATAGGCCTGCGAATAATTATTGATTTGTTCGTGAATATTGATGAATTTACCGAGCACGCCGACCTCGGCGCATTTGCAGTCATCAGAAACATATTGAGTTTCTACTGCCTGAACACCACACTTTATTTTCGAGATTTTGCCGGAATGATAATGGTAGTTGCAGCGTCTTTTTCGTTCGGCAGGATGGTTCGCAACAGTGAGCTGGTGGCGATAATGGCTTCAGGTGTCAGTCTCAAGCGAGTTATCGCACCGATAGTGCTGCTGTCACTGCTTCTGACGGGTCTGCTGGTGATTGACCAGGAGTTAATAATCCCGCCGCTTGCCGACAAGCTCGTTCGCGGCCAGGATGCCCTTCCCGGCCAGGAGAGCTATCATGTATGGTTTATCGCCGACGCCAATGGTTCACTCATTTGCACCCAGAAGTTTAACGTCAAAACATCAACGATGTATAAGCCGACCATTATAATACGAGAGAAGAAAACGGATGCGGTCAGTTGGGAGGTTGTCGGGCAGCTAAAGGCCGACAAGGGGGTTTACAATCCTAAAACAGGAAGGTGGGACTTGGTTAATGGAATATTTATCTCGACAGGTTTTAATATTGGAGTTGAGGCAAAAGATTTTTATGCCAGTGACATTACTCCAAAAGACATTCCTGTCAGGCGCAGGGCCGGACACAAAACACTGTTGAGCTGGTCACAATTGTCTGCTCTTGCAGCACAGGGGCCAAAAATAAAAGACCTTGCCCAGCTTTTCTCGCAGATGCATTTCCACATTACAGAGCCCATAATCAATCTGGTGATGCTAATGGTGTGTCTGCCGATACTGGTTTGCCGTGACCCAAAGTCGATGAAGTCGGCTGTAGTAATAAGCTTTGGTGTGACAACGGCATGTTTTATCACAACTTTCGTCTGTAAGATGCTTGCCACGGAGGTTGTCTTGTTTAACAAGGTGATACCGGAGTTGTGGGCGTGGTTGCCGATTTTTATCTTTCTGCCGGTAGCTTTTATCGAACTGGATTCGATGAAAACCTAAAGCCGGATGCTGTTGTCCGAGAAGAAGACTTATTTAAAACCTGATTTTCAGCGCTGTTCCAATGACATTTATATCCTGTCCCCAGCCGCTGCCGGAGAGCTTTCTCGTTTGCCAAAGATAATAAAGGCTGCCGTCAATATTGTCTGCCAGTTTTAATTTCAAACCTGCATAAACCTCGTTTTTGTTGAAACCGTCCTCATCGCAATTAATATGCACTTCCTCAGCAAGGTATGGTTTCAATTTTAATTGGGTAAACTCAAGAGGAAAGTTTATTGTAAACTTGTTTTTATAGCGGAAAAGATTTTTGCTTTCGTCGATATCACGGTATTCGAATCTCGACCTGTTGCTTACAGGCATATCGAAAAGTTCGCCTCTTATAGTAAGATTAAGGTGCGGACGGTTTTCCGAATTCCAATTGTCTCTGGAAATTTTTGTAAAGACCTTTCTGAAGTTAAATCCTAAATCTACGTTCTCGACAACATTTTTGTACACAACTCCCATATCCGTATGCTGATAATAAAATTCACTTGCATTATCGCCAAAACGCAGTTCCTCTTCAGCGGTGATAGTCCAGTTCTCATCAATGTCAACAGAGCCTTCGGTTGTACTCCAGTATTGGAAATCCCCATCACGGAAGGAGACTGCAGGACACATTTGTGCCGGAAAAGCTGCAATTATTAATGCGGCGAAACAATACATTGTGATTTTAGACGGCCTTTTCACTTTTTATTCTTTCAGAAAAAGTAGTCAAGGTAACTTAATACGAGATTTCATTTATGGCCGGTGTTTCAGGGCCTCGCGTATTTCCTTGTTTATCCTGACGCTGCACCACTGCTGCCCGCACATTGAGCAGTAATCGGCGGTGGACAATTCTTTTTCACCGATTTCGCTACTGGCCTCATCGTGCATTTTCTCGGCGGTCTCGGGGTCGAGCGATTCTTCAAGATGGGTTTTCCAGTCCAGGTTTGCCCGTGCGAAGCTCAGCTTTTTGTCTTTTTCGGCGGCGTTTTTTAAGCCGCGGGCGACATCGGCGGCGTGAGCGGCGATTTTTGATGCGATTGTGCCGCGGCGGACATCGTCGGCATTCGGCAGTCCTAAATGTTCCCTCGGCGTGACATAACATAAAAAAGATGCACCGTAAAAGGCGGCGGCGGTTCCGCCAATCGCTGATGTTATATGGTCGTAGCCGGGTGCAATATCGGTTACCAAAGGCCCAAGAACATAAAACGGGGCGCCGTTACAGATTTGTTCCTGTATCTCCATATTGTACTGTATCTGGTCGAACGGCACGTGGCCGGGGCCCTCGACTATGACCTGACAGCCTTTTTCCTGCGCCCTTTTTGTCAGTTCGCCGATTGTTTTCAACTCTGCGATTTGGGCGTCATCGGTGGCGTCGGCTATGCAGCCCGGACGAAGACCGTCACCAAGAGAAAAGGCAATGTCATATTCGGCCATCAGGTCACATAAGTCGTCAAACATCTCGTACATAGGATTTTGTTTGTTGCGATATATCATCCATTTGGCCAGCAGCGAGCCGCCCCGGCTTACGATGCCGCCGACTCTTCCTTCGAGCAGCGGCAGATGTTCTTTTAAGAGCCCGGCGTGAATCGTAAAAAAATCAACGCCCTGTCCGGCCTGCTTTTGCAGACAGTCGAGGATTATTTTTGTATCTATATCTTCGACGTCTCTGCCTTCGATGACCTGATAGATTGGCACTGTTCCGAACGGAACCGGGCAGCGCGCCAGCAGTTCTTCACGGATATGGTCGAGGTTTCCTCCGGTGCTCAAATCCATAATCGTATCTGCACCTGCATCCAGAGCGGCCTGCATCTTTTCAATCTCGGCTTCGACCGAAGAGCGAACGCTGCTTGCACCGATATTCGCATTTACCTTGGTACTGAGCACGCGGCCTATACCAATTGGCTTTAGGTTGGTTTTCAGGTGCACCTTATTCGCTGGTATTACCAACCGCCCGGCAGCAAGTTCACTCCTTAGGAGTTCGGCGTCGGCATTTTCAGCTTTACCAACGAATTTGACCTCATCGCTGATTGTGCCGGTTCGTGCAATTTGTAATTGTGTAGCCATTGTCTTTTCCTTTATTATTCCTGCCCAGCCTTGCGTGTGCTCGGCTGTAAACAAAAAAAAATCGCTTCGTAGGAGGCGATTCAAACTCTGATAACCGGATTTTATCAACCACTTTCCTACGCAGGCATATCCGCCGGTCTCGGCGATTGTCCTGTTCAGGTTCAAAGGGTTTTCTCTCAGGCCCATCCATCCTCGGGCCACCCCTAGTGAACTGTTTATATTATAGTTTAATACTGCCGACTGTCAAACAAATAATCCCTGTTTTGCCACTGCCCCCCTGCCCGTTTGTTTTCTCTTGACAGAGGTTTGTGAGAGAAGTAGATTTTCCTTATGGCTGGCACCAGGCAAGTTTCGGCAGAAAGCAACCGTAAGAACCCATTCCGGTATCAAACCGCAGCGATTTTGCTTTTAATTTTGGTGCTGGCGGCATTTTTACGCCTGTTTAATCTGGGGCAATCACCGCCCGGCCTGAACCAGGACGAGGCCGCAAATGCCTGGAACGCGCATTGTCTGCTTAAGACCGGCAAAGACCAGGTAGGGGCCTCCTGGCCGATTTTTTATATGCGGGCCCTGGGCGGTAACCGCAGCACGGTTCACGTTTATCTGCTGCTTCCGTTCCAGGCCATCGGCGGGATGAATATATCCACGACGCGAGTGCCAGCAGCTATCGGTGGTGTGCTAACCGTCCTGCTGATATATTTCGTAGGCAGGCGATTGTTCGGCCGGACAACAGGCCTGACGGCAGCGGCTCTTTTAGCGCTGAACCCCTGGCATATTCAGCAAAGCCGCTGGGGACACGGGGCAGATTTGTGCGCTCTGTTCGCTATAATTCCTCTGGCGATGATGCTCTGGGCCAATATGCCGTTGAGTGACGAGGGGTTCCCCAAACGCAAAGAAATGCGTTTGGGGGCTCCTGATAAGGCCCGCAGTCCAAGACCTGTATTAGCTGCACTTGCCGGTGCGGCAGCCGGGCTTTGTTGCTACAGCTATCCGGCTATGCGGCTGTTTGTACCCGTTTTTCTCCTGGCTGTAATTATGGTAACGCTGCCGGCGTGGCCGAATCAACTCAAAACCCGCAAAGGCGCTTTGGCTATCGGTGCTTTTGCATTTGGTTTTGCAGTTACGTTTATTCCATTGGCCTGGGAGCACATTTTTCACTTTGAAGGTGTTGCGCGCTACCGCCAGGCCTTGTTTCTCTGGGACGCAGCGGACCCATTGTATGTGGCGCTGTACAAAATCGCCGCTCGTTACATTCAGCACTTCGGCCCCGATTTTCTGTTCATCAACGGCGACCATTATCCGATTCAGTCACCGCCGGATATCGGGCAGTTCCACTGGTATATGCTGCCGTTGATGCTTATCGGGTTGTTCGTTCTTGTTCGCCGGTTCAAGTGCTCGTTGGCCGCCCGTGTCCTGCTGGCTTTCATACTTGTTTATCCTGTTGGTGATAGTTTTTTCCGGCACATCAGTCTGCATTCTTTGCGCAGTCTGCCGGGGTTGTGCAGTCTTGTTCTGCTGGCCGCTCTCGGAGCAACAGTTGCCTGGAGGTGGTTATGGAAGAAAAACCGCCGCCTGGCCTTTATCACTACCGCTGTCTTTGCACTTGTAGTCGTTGGCTTAAATACCCGCTATCTGCATCGTTTCTATGGCGAATTTAACCGGCGACCGGTAATCTACCACAGCTTCCACGTTGACCTGATAGAGGCCTGCCGGTGGCTGCGCGGACGCCTTGACGATGTTGATGCCGTTTTCTGCACGACCAATGGTATGAACCAGCCGTATATAATTACCCTCGTGGCCTTAGAGTATGAGCCGCAGCAGTGGTTTCGCGAGGAGCGCAATTTCATCACACCCGCCAACTATGATTTATACACAAGCTACGGGAAAATGCACTTTATGTACGGCAGCTCCTTCGTGCCGGCACTAACAGAACTGCAGCAAAGCACCGAGGACAAGAACGTCATTTTTATCGTTCGCCCGGGTGAACTCGGCCTTAAAAATCCAATCCATCGAATATACCGCCCCGACGGTCGAGAGGTGCTGTGGATATGCCAACTGTAAAATCCTGCGCAGTACAATGCGTGGATTCAGAAGCAGAGAAGTTTTGAATATTCGGCTCAGCGTTTTAAGCTTCGAAGTAATGGCAGGTGCGGACAGTCGCCGCTTAATATTTTACAGCCGGTTTCGGTTACAAGGATGTCATCTTCTATTCTTACGCCGAGTTTGCCGGGCATATATACGCCAGGCTCAATAGTAATAATCTCTCCGGCTTTTAATTTTCCCTTGCCTTTAGCAGCGACTACCGGCTCTTCGTGCACTTCCAGACCCAGCCCGTGTCCCGTGCCGTGGCCGTAAACCGGCAAATCGTATTTGGCGATTACCTGCCGGGCGGCGGCATCAACCTTTGTAATCTCGACCCCGGCCCTTACCATTTTTATCGCGGCGGCCTGGGCCTGTTCAACCGCTTCGTAAACCTTTTTATAAAAGGCGCCGGTTCTGCCTGTAACAAAACAGCGTGTCAAATCACTGCAGTAGTTTTTATATCTGGCCCCGAAATCAATGAGAATTGTGTCATTTTTCTTCAGCTTTCTGCCGCCGGGCTGATGATGCGGACGCGATGCGTTTGGGCCGAAAGCAACGATTGTCTCGAAGCTGATTATGGCGCCGAGTCTGCGAATTTGAAGGTCAAGCCGGCCGGCCAATTCGTTCTCGGTTATCGGCGGCTTTATAATCGGCAGAGTCTCTTTGAGGGCCTTCGCCGCTATCTGTGCCGCCTTTTTAACCGCTGCTATTTCACTTTCATCTTTGCTGCTGCGCACTTGTTCAATGATATTGGCAGCTGTTTTGATACGGGTCTTCAGATTTTTTTTCAGTTCACCGAAAACAGCAAGCGAAGCGGACTTTTCAACGGCTGTTATCTGCACCGATTTTAGTTTTTTAACCAGTTTAGCTACAGCCCGGGCCATAGGGGCTGTCCGCTCGATTATTTTGCACGAGGGGCATTCTTTTTGTGCCTGCTCGGTATATCTGCTGTCGGTTACAAGATAAACCCGGTGCGGGGCGATTACCGCCCAACTGTCACCGCCCGAAAAGCCCGTCGTGAAAGTTACATTGGCCGGCTTGGTTACTATCAGACAATCTGTCTTTATTTTCTTTAACTTAAGCCCAATAGCATTGATTCGTTTTTTTATAATTTTGTCATTCATTTTTACCGTCCTTGCCTTCGATGTTTTTTTTATCGGCTGCGAAACAGGATATACATCAAAGTTTATTTTATTGTTCCTTCGTAATATTACGTCCGTAAGGGCGCGGTTTTTTTATTTTATGAGCCTCTTCGTAAAAGATTAATCAAAGGACAAACTATGATTATACCGCCTAAAAGCAGCTGCCTCAATCGTCAATATTTTTCATTTCTCCCTTTATCAATCGTTCGAGTTGACCTAAAATCTGTTCATTTACTTTAACCTGCAAACGTCAGATATGCTTTTTTGGGAGCGGGTAACATTCTTCGACGTTTATTGTTGAAAGGCCCGACAAAATGAGAAAGTTTTTTCGGTGGTATTTTGGGACATCTCTTATACTGCGGATTATTGTTTGCTTTATAGCCGGCTCGGTTATCGGCGGTGTTTTGTGGCGCATCTCAAATACGACGGACTTTGCGATAACGAAGGTCTTAATGACGTACGTTTCACCCTTCGGCACGGTGTTTGTGCATATGCTCAAGATGATTGTAGTGCCAATCATTTTCTTTTCGCTGGTGGTCGGCGCTGCGAGTCTGCCTATAAGAAAGTTCGGGCGAATCGGCCTGAAAACCATTCTCTGGTATCTTGGCTGCTCGGTTCTTGCAGCGGTGGTCGGAACCTGCCTTGCGCTTTTAATCAATCCCGGTTCGGGGGCCGCTCTTGGGAACTGGCAGGATATGGCGGTAATGCTCAGCAGCGAGGCACAGGATGTCGCTGCAAAAGCCGAAGCTGAAGGAACGCTGTCCAGATTACTGCTCAATATGTTCAGAAATCCGTTTGAGTCTCTGGCGACGAGCAACTTTCTTCCCATCATTGTGTTTTCTGTGATGTTCGGACTGGCTATACGACTCCTGATTGAAACCAGCAGCGAGGGAAAAATCACCGGACGACTTGAAATGCTGGAAGAGCTCTTAAAAGCCTGCCGCGATGTGATGTTCAAATTGGTGGACTGGATTCTCGAGTATTCTCCAATTGGTGTTCTGGCGCTTACCGTCATAAATTTCGGTGTGTATGGCCCTTCCATTGTCGGGCCTTACGTTAGTGTAACCTTGGGTGTTGTGTTCGGAATAATGGCGATGGTCTTTATTGTCTATCCTGTTCTGCTGCTGGCGGTTACCGGCCGAAACCCGCTCATCGTCCTCAAAAAGATTAAAGAAGCTATGATTATGGCTTTTATTACCCGCAGCTCCGCAGCAACCCTGCCGGTCTCTATAAAGACTGCCGAGGAAGAACTGAAAGTCCGCAGCGAACTGGCAAGTTTTTCGCTGCCGCTGGGAGCGACAATCAATATGGATGGAGTGTGCGTACATCTGCCTATGTTTGCAGTGCTGGCTGCAAATATGTTCGGCATAAACCTCAGCCTCGGCAGCCTCGTGGTCCTGGTAATCACGACCGTGCTGGCATCGATTGGGGCAGGCGGTGTGCCCGGCGGAAGCCTGATGCTGCTGTTTATCATTCTGGAAACGATGGGACTTACCGGCCAGCAGGTGGCCGTAATCGTGGCCCTGGCACTTGGAATCAATCCAATTCTTGATATGTTTGAGACGATGAATAACATCACGGGCGACCTCGTATGCACCTATGCGGTAGCACACAATGAAGGACTGGTGGACGACTGAGGCTTCGATAAGAATATTCAATATCGCTTGAGTGTAGTAACACATAATGCGGCATAAAAGCTGCGAAAGGAGACTTAAAATGAGAAGCACTTTGATAATCCTGTCTTTGCCGGTCATCTGGGCAAGCTCTGGGGGCTGCGAATCTGTTGGGTCTGGTTTTAATTCATCGGGCCAAAAACCGGTCAGTGCAAGGTTGTCTGAATTGGGGATAGTTCTGCCGGAGGTAGCCAGGCCGGTGGCTGCGTATGTGAACACAGTCGAGGCCGGCAATCTCGTATTTGTTTCCGGCCAGCTTCCTATGCGAAACGGCAAAGTTGTATTTACCGGCAAAGTAGGCCGGGACATCGAACCGGCCGAGGCGCAAAAGGCGGCGCGGCTGTGCGCAGTCAATGCATTGGCCGCTCTAAAAGCACAATTAGGCTCGCTTGAGAAAGTAAAGCGAATCGTTCGCCTGGAGGTTTTTGTAAACAGCGCCGATGGTTTTACCGGCCAGTCGTTTGTTGCCAATGGTGCATCTGAACTTCTGCAGCAGGTATTCGGCGATGCCGGCAGGCACACCCGAATGGCTGTGGGAGTGGCCGAATTGCCGCTCAACGCAGCGGTCGAAGCGGCTATGATTGTCAAAAAAAAGTAACTGAGAAAATGCGGGGCCGGTTTGAGATTGGGTTTGATTGGGTTTGTTTTCGGCGGATTTGGTGTAAAAATGGGTTTGATTGGGTTTGAATTGGCTTTGTTTTGCGGGACTGAGAAAATGTCATTTTTTTCATAATCCTTCGTTTTAACAGAACTTACGTTCATTTTGGCCTTTCGGAAATTGGGTTTGAATTGGCTTTGAATTGGCTTTGTTTGGGTTTGTTTTTCTTCCAAATAGCCGTTTTTGGCGCAAAATCGGGGGAAATTG
>CAYXPG010000043.1:0-12218 GCA_964467205.1 uncultured Pirellulales bacterium
TTAACCAAAAGCGAATTCGTCGATTCAATTAATACTACCTGAGGCTCTTCCGTAAGCTCTTCTTTCGCCGCTGCACCGGTTCTCGGGGCGGCGGGCTTGCCGGGGGCGGGCCTTGCTCTGGCCGTAGTTGGACGCCTCGTGGTCGTTGTCCCGGTCCCGCTGATTATGCCAAGCGCTCCGAGCTTGTCCATCACCTCCTCGGCCCCGACATGCTGAATCTCATACAGTCGCAGAGCCCGCAGGTCCTGCTGCTCGACATCGAGCATATTTATCAACGCTTCAACCATATTCAACTGCTCATCAAGCCCTATCATCAGGATACGGTTTGTCCTTTCGTCCGTATCGAGATACACAGTAGGCTTCGTGGGTTCGGCAGAAGGCGGCGCAGGTTTCGGCGCAGCTCTACGGCCCCTTACGGGCTTCGCCACTGGTTTTGCCGGCGCCGCAGAAACAGTAATCAATACAGTCCCAAGCTCGTCGGCGAGTGTCTTTATTTTCGGTGCAAGCTTCTCTGCAACAGTGTATCTTAACTGCCTGAACCTGAACTGTTTCTGCCTGCCCGGCTTGTCTATCATTTGCAAAAGCTCTTCGATACGCCCCATACGATAGGCAAATCCTGTTACGATAAGTGTTTTCGCTTCGGAAAGTGATGTGTTAATATTTACGCCGAGCCCCATACCCTCTAAAAGGTTTTTTGCACTGGTTGTATCAATATGCTCAAGCCTGAAGATACGAGTTATGATTACATCCCCAAGCAGGGGCTGACCTGTTTCGTCGTCCACAAAAGTCGGGTCAATCGCCGCAGCTTCCGCCGCAGGTACTATCGTTACAAGATTGATCTTACGGGCCATCACAAAACCCTTGAACTTCAGCACCGATTCAAGCAGAGGATACAAATCCTTTACCTTGATAGGCCCTCGAAGTTTCAGCGTTACAGTACCTTTGACTTTGGCTGGGTCGTACATATAGTCCAGCTCTAAATACTCACCGACCAAACGCATTAAATCGACGATGTTGAGCTGCTCGGGCAAATCCAGGTCAAGCTCAAGCTCTTTCTCCGCAATTCGGCCGTAGTTCGGGTCATACGAGCGAGGAGTATAAACCATCTCCGGAACTTCACCCGGCGCTTCTTTTTCAGCCACTGCCGGTTCAATAGGGACTCTTTCGGATTTAAGGGGCTCAATTTGGGGGCTCTTTTGCAAAGCTGCATCTCTGGCTGCCGGTTTTCTCGGCTCAACAAACTTCTCGGTCTTTTTTTCCGCCTCGGCCAGCAAATCAAGAAGTCTGCCGAAAGGTTCACTTGTATCAGGCCCGGCAGGCTGCGGCTCGACCAGCTCAGTCGCAGGAGGTCTTTTAACGCCGCTCTGCCTAAGTTTTTTAACAGCAGCAATAATTCTTTCAAACTGCCCGGCCGGTGCAACGGCAATAACAGCACCATTGTGAATATCTATAATCGCTTTTGCCTTTCTGCCATCTTCCGGCATCTCAAGAAAAGTCCCAATTGATACATCGCCGAGTTCTGCAGCAATTTGCTCATTAGAGGGCATATCCTCCAGTTCAGAAGCTGCGTAAATCGTCTCGAAAACGAACGATTCTTTGCTGTCAACAAGCCTCAATATCGCACTTGCTTTGATTAGCTCACGATGCTGGGCTGTTACTAAAAGGGCATTACCACCGGGAAGTTGCGAAACTGTGCCGATTTGGGCCTCTGCGAGAAACTCTTTGCCCTTCTCGGCTGGTATGTGTTTTAGCGCCAAAACCCGGTATCGAGCCAGCCCGGACGCATTGGCCGACCTAACAGCAAAAGCATAACCACAGTGAAAAAAAACTGTTAACGCAAAAAAAGCGATAAAGGCCCTGCAATAAAAGCGATTTCGAAATTCTCCTTCTCTTGCCATAATTACTCCATTGCTTCCGGAATCCATTCTGCAGGCTGCCCAACCATCTCGACTGTATTCGGACTTCTTATCATAAGCCCCACAATGACAACCCTTTACGAATGAAAAAACTTGTATATATACCCATTTATCAGGCACTTCGGCTTAAAAAGTCTAAAAACTGCCGCCTGAATGAATAAATTCGGCCAAATCCAGTGCCTTCTATACTAAATCAGACATAAAAAACGCCCAAAAGTTCCGCATTTTCAGGCAAGATTTCCCTCTTTATTGACGAAAAACCAAAAAAACAACAAAAATTCAATAAAAACGGACAGATACTGCCCCGATATGCCACAAAAATAAGTGGAAAAAGCCGCCTAACAGTTGAAAAATGCGGATTTAGGAAAAATTCAGATATGCCCGACAAATGTCAAATTTCACGAAAAAGTCCAATATGGTATTTTTGTTATCCTGAACCAGCCGGCCTGAGCCAAATCTCTAATTCCCGCCGGATTAATTCTTTTTCGCTTTTGCCCCCTTGCCGGAAGCACCTCTTTGTATCTTGGACCCGGCTGCTCCGACCCTGTTTGGGTCCGGGCTGCGCTGGATATCCCGCAACTTTACGCCTAAATCGTCCAGCTTCCTCGCCTCTTCAGGCCCTATTCGTGAAGGCCCGGAACCGGGAAAAGCCGTCCTCATTATCTCCGCTGTTGCTTTATTAAGCTCTTCCAAACTGCCGAGGCCTGAGTCAATACCAGGTAGCTCGGTACTTAGTTCTCTGAAGAGCTTTTCTCTTATTCTCATCATTTCTTGTCTTTCTTCCGGGCCAAGTTGTGGTAGTCTGCTCTTGAGAGGACCGGAAGGAATAGTACTCAAAGTGGTATTTAATAACCCTTCCTTAGTAAGTTGCTCGAGAGATTTACTGCTTGCTTCTGCGCTGCCGGGCAACCCTAAAACAGATGAAATTGAGGTTTGACCGGTCTCAGCAGGTGCCGAAGCCCCCTTTAGAAGATTAATGTGCTTCTTTCTTATCGGTGTAAGTTCAATGCTTTTTTTGCCGTCTTTGATTATCACAAAGCCGTCTTTTACCTGCTCGATAAGCAAGTGCCCCACCTTGCTGTTTTGTCTGACCCAGCGATAGCCGCTGCCGGGCTGATTTATCAAGGCCATCGACCGATTCGGGTCTGACGAATGAAGACTTGTACCAACAAGAGAAAACTTTACCGAAACGCTCCTGGGGCTGGGCTTACTGCCTTTTCGAGCGGTTCTATACCTCTTCGCACGGGAACGTGGTGGGGGGGGCGGGTTCAGATACAGCGCAAAGGCCATAGCTTCCTTTGTGAGCGGAGAAACCTGGTCTTTACCGGCTTTTGACCGGGCACGGGTCGAATCCTTAAGAAACTTTTCAACAGCACTGGGAGTATTTAGAAATTTCTCAGTCTCTTCATCACCGCCGGAACCGAAAAATGCCGGAAAGGCGATAACAACCGCCGCCAAAAATGCCGCTATAACACTTGTTATTCGCAATGTCTTTATCATATCTGTATTCCAACAGGGTTCCCCAAACACGAACTATCGCGTTTGAAAGCCCCCTCTCCCTTTTTATTCGACATCAAAGGGGCTTTTTGGTTCCCTAAAATAGATACATCATTTGAAATAAAACTGTTCTAAAATAAAATTTAACTCAAAAAACCTTTTCTCAGTAACAAATATGTCATCATAGTTACCCCCAGGCCTATCATAAAGATTCCGGTAATCAGATGGAGCCTTTTCAGCTTTAGCTGGCGCCATTGCTCAATCCGTGCCGGAGTGGTAAGACCGAACCCCACCCCAAGGGTAATGATAATAAAAGGTATAACAAATATGAAGTTGTATAAAACCAGCAGACTAACCGCCTGTACCCGGGTTGCCGTATCGCTGAGCATACCAATTATCACTACATAAGGCCCGGACGTGCACGGCAGCAGAAAAACGCTCACCAGACACCCGATTATAAAGGCGCTGGGCACCGATGTAACGCCTGAGGTAATTCGTTTCAGACGCGGTCGCCAGGATTGGGGCACCTCGATGTTCGCCCCAACACCATACCAAAAATAATCTTTTGTATTCCACAGACCTATCAAAATGGCCAAGATACTCACGGCAAAATAAATATATCGCTGCAGGCCGGCTATCCGAATGGCGTAAAAGAGCCCAAAGCCCATCAATAGATAACAGATAAAGGTAGCCGCAGTAAAGGCAAGGCCGGCCTGTATAACATTTTTTCGCTTCGCCGTTTTTGAAATCACCAGCATAGAGCCAAGTAAAAGCGCCAGAACACCAAAGGCACAGGGGTTGACGGCATCCACCGCCGAAGCTCCGATTACCGCAGGAAGAGTTAATCGGTGCTTTATCTCTCCAGTTTCCTTTCCATTTTCGGAAACGTGATTAAGGGGCGACGGCTTCTGGGAACCAACCGCAGAGCGAACCGCCTCCTCGATTTCATCCATCGTTTCGGCACTGCTCCCCTGAAAGCCCTTATCAGCTACAAACATTGCCGGCGTTCCTTCTTTGCGAATCTCTTCGGCATCGCAGGCCTCCACAAGACGCATAAGCAAATTTGCATTTTCCGGTGAATGTATCTCGTATCGGCTGATGATAACAGGATAATTCTGCTCAATCCGCTCGGCTAAGAAATCGTCAATCTCCACACAGGAGGGACAACCCGCTTCATAAAAGTAAAGTATCTCAACATCAGCAGGGGGTCCCCCAGCAAAAACAGGCCCGGCAAACAACAAAAAAAACAATAATACAGCGACAGCTAATTGAAATGTCGAACCACTGGGATTACCTTGAACCATTTTATAATTTTCCGAAAATAATACGTCCTCTCCCAACTTCAGTGTCGATTGCCGATTGCCGATTTGAAATCGAAAATCGTAGATTGAAAATCGTAAATCGGATACGCCCGCTCAGTTCAAAGGGCTTAATTCGTTTTTGCTGCCCGAATAAAACCCCAAGCAGACAATTCTTAGCTCTTTGGCGTCCTTTACCTTAATGTAGAAGACATCTGTAAATTTATTAGCATTATCCTTGATGGGCGGCGGTGTAATCTCCAGCTCAAACCTGTAACCATTGCCGCTTTTTTCCTGGCTCAAAACCTTTATTACGCCGTTCTTTGACCTTGTTGATTCAATCTCAAAATCTTCCCGGTAGTTGCTTAATACCGAGAGTTTTTTGGATACCGGCTTTTGGGGTTCAGCTTTTAATATTATAAAAGTCGGCGGGGCAAGCTTAAACTCCGACAGCATATGATATGAAATACTGACCTTTTTGCACTGGGGATGGCTCAGCTTAATTTCGACATTACCTCGCATGCGCTTTTGAATCTTTTCCATATCAACTTTGGGTTTGAGAACAAATTCCTTCGCCCTCTTTGAACCGTCATAATCGATTGTAATGACGTTGGAAGAGGATTTAATCCCCAGTATCGAAAACAGCCGATTGTCCAGACTCTTAAGCACAATGTCAGGACAGCCGCCGTTTTCCTCTTTGAGCGAAAGGTTCAGCCTTTTCGGCCTATAATCCACTTTCGGCGCAACCCTGGCCCTTATCGTAAGTTTGGCCCTGGGGTTCTTTTTGTCATTGCTGTGTATATACAGGTTTTTGCGTGAGACGCCTTTTCTCGCCGGAGCTGAGAATGTAACTTTGACCACACCGGACTCACCCGGGGCGTATTCCTTCTTTTGCAGCTCGGGCACCATACAGCCGCAGGTCGACTGGAGCTTCTTGATTTTCAACACGCCTGTGCCGACGTTTGTGAACTTAAACTCATAGGTGTTTTTCGTGCTGGCTCCAATTTCACCGAAATCATGACTCGACTTTTCAATTTTAATTCTTGGCTCCGGTTCGTTGGCTTCCGGTGCAGTTCCGGTTTTTGCCGGACTAATTACCGGCTCAGAAACCGGTGATTTAGGTTTAAGCTTTACAACCGCTGGTTTGGCCTCCGACACCATGAGCTTTGAGGCCACTATGGCGGGTTTAGACTCCTGCACAGCAGATTTAGACTCCGCCAATGCCGCAGCAGTCTCCTCCTGACAACCGACCTGCACCAGCAAAATACAACAGACAATAAAAACACTCAAAGCCGAACATTTGCGTCTCATATACATATACCTACTTCCACAAGTTAAATTTTGATATATTCTTTAGTCAATCAGATAAAACCATTCGCAAAGATTTTAACAAAAAGCACCACCTTAAGCAAGGAATTTACTCCGGCGAATTCAGCGGTCCAACTTATATCGGTCTTATCAGGCCGCAATTTGACATTTTTAACTACTCAGATATGCCTTTACAGCCGATATTTTAACCGTTAATATAGTACAGCAAAGCTGTTTATACGGAGCAGACTATGGCCAAACAAAGCCCTGAGGTTTCGGTGGTTGTACCACTGCTGAATGAGCAGGATAATATCGGGCCTCTTTACGAGCAAATCAAAAAAAGCCTGGCCGACCAATACGACTACGAAATAATATTCGTCGATGACGGCAGCAGCGATAACAGCTTCGCTATATTAGCCGGCCTGCAAAAAACCGACACCAGCGTAAAGGTGATTTGCTTTCGCAAAAACTTCGGCCAGACAGCCGCACTCAGCGCCGCTTTCAATCACGCAAAAGGCAAAGTCATCGTTGCAATTGACGCTGATTTGCAAAACGACCCCGCAGATATACCGAAAATGATTGACAGACTCAACGAAGGGTTCGACGTGGTAAGCGGATGGAGAAAGAAAAGACACGACAATGCAATCACACGCCGCCTGCCCTCAGTCATTGCAAACTGGCTCATAGCAAAAATCACAGGAGTTAAGCTCCACGACTTCGGCTGTACTCTCAAGGCGTACCGAAGAGAGGTCCTGGCGGAAACTAAACTCTATGGCGAGATGCACCGATTTATCCCCGCCCTGGCAAGCTGGAGCGGAGCAAAAATCTGCGAAGTTGTGGTAAACCACAGACCCAGAACCGCAGGTGTCGCCAAATACGGCCTCGCAAGAACATTCAAAGTGGTACTCGACCTGATTACCGTCAAGTTCCTCGGTTCATTCTCCACAAAACCAATTTATATCTTCGGAGGCCTCGGACTGATAACCACACTGGGAGCATTCGTTTCAGGCCTGGCCGTACTGTACCAGAAATTCTTCGCTGCTAAACCCATGGCTATGAACAGAAACCCGCTGCTCGTCCTGACCGCTATGCTCATTACAGCTACTATTCAGTTCATTTTAATGGGCCTGATTGCAGAACTGCTCGTTCGCACATATCACGAATCACAAAATCGCCCGACTTACGTCATCAAAGATATCCTTGAAAGCCCCGATAGCGATAGAGATAAAAAATGACCGGAGTTTCCCGAAAGAATATGGCCTCCAAAAAAGAAAAATCACACAAACAAAAAACAATCCTCTCTGATAAACGACAAAGCAGAATAAATATTGTTATTTTAGCTGTCGTAGTAATCCTGGCGGCAATTCCCTTCGGACTCGGTAAATATTTTGAATTCAACACACCCGGCCCATTCGACAGTGGAGCGTATGTCTATTCTGCCGCACACATACTCGACGGAGCCGAAATCGGCGTAGAGGAAAAACCCAGCGCTCTGCTGGGCACGCTATTGGTCAATATATTAGGCGTATGGTTATTTGGCTTTAATGAGGTCGGCCCCGAGCTTATTCAGACAATCCTGCAGGCCGTCGCCCTTGTGCTTATGTTTGTATCGATGCGAAAGCTCTTCGGCAAACTGGCCGCTTCTGCTGGGGTTATTATTGCTTCTGTATATCTGTCTTCACCGCTAATCGCCAAGTTCGGCAACGTCAAAGAGCAATATATGATTGCCTTTATGGTTATGGGAATAAGCTGTTTTGTTCTGTATCAACTTGACGGCAAATGGTTCTGGGCGATTTTGGCGGGGGCCTTGGTAAGCTGGGCGCCGTTGTTTAAGCAGACTGGACTCTCGGCGGTTGGAGCTATGGGTTTATTTGTCATTGTACAGCCGCTGCTAAAGAACAGGAGCTTCAAACAGACAGGATGTGATATCCTGCTGTTGTTGGCCGGCGTAGCAGCGGCGATTGGGCCGTTATATATCTGGATTATTGCCTGGGACGTACAGACAGCTCTGCCGTATTCGTATGTATGGAACACAATTGCAAAGATGCTGCCGGCTGCTGCAGAACCAGGACAGACAAAAGCAGTATCAAGTTATATTGCGGCGGCGCGAGAACTCATACCCTTCTCAACACAATGGCCGCGAGTTTTACGATACTACGGCATACTGATACTGCCGATAGCCCTGGCAACCGCCTCTATTATTGCCAGAATAATAAGAATGATTATGCGGCCGACGGGCAAATTAAAACCCCAGAACAAAAAAAATTACGACAGGTTTGTACCGCTCTTTGCTATCTGGTGGCTGCTCGATATGGGCTTTGTCTGGATAAGCCCGCGTTCGTATGAACAGTATTATCTGCCGTTGAATGCCTCATCCGCTATGCTCGGCGGTTACTTAATTGCACTCTACACCGACAAGCTCGCCGCCAGTCTCGTATTTAAGACCCGATGGAGAATCATCGGACTTGCAGGACTCATTTGTATGATAGTAATGTCGTGGCACATTTTCTTCGGCATAGAAAAAAGCCCGCACTCCGGCGGAAAATATAGAAGTAAACAAAAGGGATACACACAGAAGTTAAATGAAATTTCTTATCGCAAAAAGAACAAATCCAAAGGCCCGTGGGAAATAGTTGGCGAATATATCCGCTTTAATTCTCAACCGACAGACAAGATTTACGTTTGGGGCTGGTTTCCCGGAATATACGTAAAAGCCCAGAGATTCAGCTCTGCCGCAAAGGCCTTTAGTATGCCTCGGCCGGCCCCGCAAGTAATGGAAAAGATTGTCGAAGGACTTATAGAAGAATTTGAAAAAGAGCCGCCTAAATTTATCGTTGATTCGCGCAAACGCCACGTGCCGATGGAAAGGCCGCCTTACGAATTATGGCCAATAGCGCCAAAAGGATTTATGAGGGCGAATAAAGAAGGCTTTCTGCCGTTAGAGACAGAAATAATCGAAGCGTATGATAAGGGATGGGCTCAGTTTCTGCGCACAAATTTCGACGAGGACGAGGCCGCCAGATACGAGGCCTTGAAACCTTTCAGAAAATACGTAATGCAGAAATACGGGAGAGTCGAACCGGTTCGGCTTTTCTGGCCGCACGTTTTATTCCGCTTAAAAAATACCGCACCAAATTAAGGAGTTGCCTCAGCAGTGGCGAAACTGAATTTACTGATGCTCAATTATGAATTCCCGCCCATCGGCGGCGGCGCCGGAAAGGCACATCTCTCTCAACTAAACGAGTACACAAAAACAAACGAGTTGAAAATCGACGTCCTCACTGCTGCGCCGAAACCTGGTTTCACCAAAGAACAACTCTCCGATAATATCACTATCTACAAGGTCGGCCTGCACAAAAAAAATCTGCACTTCTGGCGCAAAATCGAGGTGCTCGAATGGCTGTTCAAGGCCCAACACCATTATCGCAAAATGCTGCGGGAAAATAACTATGATTTAGTGCACGCATTTTTCGGCTTCCCAACCGGTTGGCTCTGTTATAGAAGTGCTAACAAACTGCCGTATATAATTTCACTGCGCGGCTCTGATGTGCCGGGAAAACACGCAAGGTTAAAACTTGATTACAAAATTCTTGCTCCACTGTTTAAGTCTATCTGGAAAAAGGCTTCTGCGCTTATTGCCTGCAGTCAGGGACTGAAAGACCGCGCCCTGCAGTTTATGCCCTCTGCCACCATCGATGTTATCACCAATGGTATTGACCTCAATATGTTCCATCCCGCTCAAAACGATAAGGCACAGCAGGAGCTGAAGCTTTTGACCGTTGGCAGATTATCCGTCACCAAAAGGTTTGAAATACTGATTGACGCCGTTGAAATATTGCACAAGGCCGGTCGCAATCTTCATTTGACTATAGCCGGCGGCGGCGCAATGCTGGACGGATTGAAACAAATCGTTTCGCAAAAAAACCTTGGTAATATTATTGACGTAAAAGGCAGAATAGAGTCCGACCTTATGCCGGATTTATATCGCCAAAACGACATCTTTGTCAGCGCAAGTATGCAGGAAGGGATGAGCAACGCAATGCTCGAGGCGATGGCCTCGGGACTTCCGATTATCACAACACGCTGCGAGGGTGTCGATGAATTAATAGCAGATAACGGAATTGTGGTCGAACAGGCCCGACCCGATGCAATTGCCGACGAAATACAAAAACTCGCTGACGATAAGAACGGCTATGACTTAATGTGCAAAGCGGCAAGAAAAAAGGTCGAGCAGTTTGGCTGGGCTCACATCGCCGAACAATACCTTAGGTACTACAAAAATATTGCTAACCGGTGCAGCTAAAAAAATGTCCGACAAACAAACACAAAGTGAAATATTAATCACCGTTGCCGTCCTGAATTATAACGGTGCAGAGAAACTAAAAAAAGTAATCCCTGCAATTCTGGCACAGGATTATGAGCCGAAAGAAATTATCGTTGCAGATAACGGCTCAACGGATGAAAGCGTGGAATATCTCAGGCAATTTAGTGAAGTTAAAGTCATAGAGAACAAAAGCAATCTCGGATACGGCGCGGGAAAAAATGCTTTAGTCAGAAACGCCAAAGGTGATTATGTTCTCACGCTTGATAACGATATCGAGCTGCCTGAAAGCAATTTCCTCTCGAAACTATTCGAAGAATACAAAACACTAAGCAATCCAGCCTATCTGTCACCGTTATTGCGCGATGTCAACAAAGATTATATCGATACCGGCGGGCTGTACTTCAACCGACCCAACAAAAAGATTGAGCTGGCCGACATTCTCGGTACAGGAATAAAAAAAGTGCCGCGTTACCGGGGCGGCGCCTGCTTTTTCAAAAAAGACATATTTGAAAAATTAGGCGGTTTTGATGAAATTTACCCGATGAACATAGACGATTACGATATGAGCGCAAGGGCATATTTAAACGGCTGCAGCAATTACAGAACCACAAATCTGCTGGGCATTCACCTCGGCGTCGATACGCGGACAAACATCGACGCTTTATGCTGGAAAAATCAATATTATCTGTGCGGCTTTACCAGAATGATTTGGAAGAATTACAAACTGAAAAACCTGATTATATGGTGGCCGGCCTCGTCGGTATGGATTCTTTATAAAATGCTGAAAATGTCACTTCGGTATAAATCACCGAGGCCGCTCTGGGCATATATAAAATCGCTTTATTTCTTCCTGCGGGACTTTCCCGATACCCTCAAACAGAGAAAAAAGATTCAGTCGCAAAGAACCGTAAAGGACGACCTGTTCCTTAAAATTTAGGCCGACGGAGTTTGATTAAAATGAAAAACATCTCAGTTTTAATGTCGGTATATAACGAGCCTTTGGACTGGCTGAAAGGCAGTATCGAATCCATACTGAACCAGACCTTCACCGAGTTTGAGTTTATTATCGTCAATGACAACCCGGCCGGAGAAGAGCTCCAGGACATACTCAAAAAGTATAAAAATCAGGATGAAAGAATTACAATTATCGAAAATCCTGAAAATCTTGGTCTCACCAAATCCTTAAACATCGGTATCAAAGAAGCAAAAACCAAATACATAGCAAGAATGGACGCCGATGATATATCACTGCCGGAAAGATTAAAACTGCAATATCAGTTTATCGAAAATAACAGCGATGTTTTTCTAATCGGCACTTCCGTCCAAATCTTCGACCGCAGCGGGCAAACCAAAGGCAGGGCCATTAAAGCACAGGACCACGACCAGATTGTCAGCAGCTTACTTGGCGGAAAATTGGCCTTTTATCACCCAACGATTATATTTCGAAACGAAAATATGCTTTACAGGGAAAATTTTCAAACCACTCAGGACTATGACTTGTATCTGAATATCCTCTCAAAAGGCAAAAGGTTCGCCAACCTAAAGGACGTCCTTTATTACTACAGGGTATCGAACAAAAGCATTTCAATGAACAAAAGAAGAAAGCAGATTATTTACAAAAAACTGGCCTTCAAATTCTATTATGAAAGATTGCAGAAGGCCGGTGATTCTTATTCGCAGCTTGATTTTAATGACGACCCGGCGCTTATCAAATTCCTTGATATAGACCGGGACAAACTGGAGGCGGAGGCCTTGAGAGAAACAATAGTTTTTGCACTCGGCGCAGGCGACAATAAAGCAGCTCGGCAGGCATTTGCCGCTTACAAAAACCACAATCCCCAAAAAGCTGAAAAGTTTATCTTAGGCCTTTTCATC
>CAYXPG010000044.1:0-4862 GCA_964467205.1 uncultured Pirellulales bacterium
ACTGCCAAAACTGACTATATAATATTGTCATAAATTCACTGCCCTCCGTGCCTGCGGAGCAATTCGGCTGTTTCCTTGTGTCCCTCACTGTCTGCCACATGCATAGCAGTCAAGCCCCATTTATCTTTGGCGTTCACGTCGGCCCCATTGGCGAGCAGCAGCTCGACTATCTTCTTTCGACCCCGAGCAGCCGCCCTGTGCAGAGGAGTATGGCCTTTATTACTTTTGTCATTTACGTGTGCCCCTTTGGCGAGCAGCAGCTCAGCCACTTTTTCGTGCTCACCAACGGCCCTGTGCAGAGGAGTATGACCTTTATCACTTTTGGCATTGACGTCTGCTCGGCCGGCAATTAGAAGCCCGGCTGCTTCGGTCCGGCCATTTTGGGCCGCTAAGTGCAAAGGAGTCAGGCCATCATTGTTCTTAGCATTGACATCTGCTCGGCCGGCAATTAGAAGCTTGACCACTTCCTCATGTCCCTCTCCGGCAGCAACATGCAAGGGCCTAACGCCGTCACCCGGTTGAGTGTTCACCTCCGCCCCATTGGCAAGTAGAAGCTCTACTATTTCTTTGTGGCCTCTGACAGCTGCGCTCCACAGGGCAGTATGACCCTTCTTACTTCTGGCGTTCACATCCGCCCCGCCGGCAAGTAGAAGCTCGGCCACTTCCTTATGTCCCCTGGCCGCCCTGTGCAAAGGAGTGTGGCCCTTATTACTCGCAGCGTTTGCATCCGCACCATTGACAAGGAGAACAATGACC
The DNA here is from genome assembly GCA_964467205.1 of uncultured Pirellulales bacterium. Taxonomy (GTDB): domain Bacteria; phylum Planctomycetota; class Phycisphaerae; order Sedimentisphaerales; family Anaerobacaceae; genus CAYXPG01. The sequence continues at coordinate 757 of CAYXPG010000044.1, forward strand.
AGTTCCCTGTGGCCGCTATTGGTGGCCTTGTGAAGAGCAGTCTCACCGTCATAATTTTTGGTGTTTAAATCCGCACCGTTGGCAAGGAGAAGCTCGACCACTTTCTTGTGTCCCTCACCGGCAGCCAAGCACAGAGCAGGCTCGCCTATATTGTTTTTGGCATTGACCAGTTCCGGCTTTTTGCGCAATATGAATTTGACTTTGCCGGTCTTTCCTCTCTTTGCCGCAGCCTGAATGTCGGAACTCCCCCCGTAAATCAACCACCCAAACGACTTTGTCAATCCGGCACTAAATCTTTCAACATCCATAAGTCAAATCTCGCTATCCGGCAAATATTTTGATTTTTATATTATACTTCTGACTTATTTGTCTTTTTCCTCTTTTGTTTCAGTGCCAACCCTAAGACTTTTGCCAGCTTCGCCGCTGTCGGATTTGCTCCATTCTCGTTGTTACCATAAATGCTCAATCTAACAGTAAATACCTTAAATGGCAATATTTTTAACCGAATATCCTTGCTTGTCATGGGTGCCCGTCAAGAGAAAAGGGGGAATATCGAATATCGAACAATAGAATATTGAATATCGAGCAAGGAATGGTGAATTAAGAAGTTGAGGATTGCCACGGCCTAAAGGCCTCGCAATGACAATGCCCAGGACAAGGCCAGTTGGAAAGCTTGTATCTGTTCTTTAGATAGTTTTTTGTATTTCGGTTGACTGCGGGGAAAAGGGAATTGTTCGGGCACTTCTTTTTGTTTATAATGGTTTGCGTTAAAGAACCATTGTTTCGGGAGTCTGGTGGACATTGGTCGAGACAAGACGATTGCGGAAGTAATCCGCCGGCTTGAGGCCTCCAAAAGTGGCGAGGGGGCGGTAAAAGTCGAGGGGACGTGGGGGTCTTTTGCGCCGCTGTTGGCGGTACACATATCAAAGAAACTCGGCAGGGGGATTTTGTATGTTCGGCCTCATATTGACGATGCCGAAAAGAGCGCTGATGATATGCACAGCTTCGGTGCAAAAGACGCTGAGGTGTTCAGTGCGTGGGAGGGTGAAGAGGATTTGGCTGACGCGACCGATGAAATCCGGGCGGAAAGATTGAAATTAGTCTCTCGTCTCTCGTCGGAGGTATCGGATTCGAATAAAAACAATTTTATTATTGCGGCGTCGGTGCAGGCGCTTTGTCAGCCGATACCAAAGCCGGACGCTCTACAGGCCAGTTGTCTTCGATTAGAGGTTGATAAGGAATTGTCGCCGGAAGAAGCGGCCGGCTGGCTGGTCGATAACGGTTTTGAGCGAGTTGAGAGGATAGATTTGCCGGGTCAGTTTGCCCGTCGAGGGGGGATTATTGATATTTATGCGCCGTTGACAATTGAAAAGGCGATGAGATTGCCACATCCCACACCAATTGGGCTCACGCCTAATTGGTGCGGGACTCGCAATGACAATATTGAAGGTGTATCTACGCAGGGGGCCGGCGCGGTTAGGATTGAATTTTTCGGCGATACGATAGAGAGTATCCGTCAGGTCAATCTTGATACTCAGCGCTCGAGTGAGCAAATAGAAAGTATCGGGGTGGTGTCGGCGGTCTGCGGTGCGGGGCAAAAAGAACGAGAGCTTTTTGTCAATATCCTGCCAAAGGATTGTCTTGTAATTCTCGAAGAGCCGGGCGACATCGAGGAAGTTGCAAATGTGTATCTGGAACGGGTCGAGAAGCCGGAACGGCTTTACAGGTGGGGCGATATTTACGCGGGGCTTGGTAATTTTGCGCAGCTTCATATAAGCAGGTTTGCGGCCGGGCCGGGGGATTATCTTAAGGTTGATGTCGGGAGTGTGCAGCAGTTTCAGCATAAAAGCTCTTCACTGTGGGCGGGGCATAAAGAGTCGCTGGAGGAGCTGGTTCAAAAGGCCAGAGAGGGCAGCGAGGTTCGGCTGTACTGCGAGGCGCTGTCGGAGATAAAGCGGGTAAAAGAGATTGCGGCGGAAGATAACAGGAAGCTGCCGGGTAATTTCAAATTGGTGCACGGTTTTATTCATAACGGCTTTGTGATGAAGTCGCTTGATACGATAGTAATAAGTCACCACGAGCTGTTCGGTCAATTTGCACTTCGTAGGAGGCAGCGGCCGATGCGGGCGTCTCTGCCGGTGGACACGTTGAGCGATTTGCAGGTGGGCGACTACGTTGTGCATGTATCATACGGCATCGGCAAATTCTTAGGGATAAAAACGATTAAAGAAAAGGGGGCGCAAAGTGAATATCTAACTATTGAGTTTGCCGACAAGGTGAAAATCCACGTTTCGGTGCGCAATATTACCTTAGTGCAGAAGTTTATTGGGACGAGTCCGAAACGGCCTAAACTGAGCAAGGTTGGTTCGAAGAGATGGCAGAGGCAGAAAGAAAAAGTCGCGCAGTCGGTGCGAGACCTTGCGGCGGAACTGCTCGAGGTCCAGGCGAAGCGGCAGGCGATTAGCGGGATTGCATTCGGGGACGATACGAACTGGCAGTCGGAGTTCGAGGAGTCCTTTGCTTACCAGGAGACGGCAGACCAGGTTACGGTGGCTGAACAAATCAAGGCGGACATGCGCAGGGCAGTTGCGATGGACCGGCTGCTGTGCGGCGACGTTGGGTACGGCAAGACGGAGCTTGCGATGCGGGCGGCGTTTAAGGCGGTCGAGAACTCGAAGCAGGTCGCTATGTTAGTGCCGACAACGGTGCTGTGTGTTCAGCACGGAAGGACGTTTACCGAGAGATTTGCCGATTTTCCGGTCTGCATCGAGGTGCTTAACCGGTTCAAGAGCGCAAAGGAGGCAAGGGACATAATCGAACGGGCGAAAAAGGGAAGGGTGGATATACTTATCGGGACTCATCGGCTTTTGAGCGGTGACATTGGTTTTAATGACCTGGGGCTTTTAATCATCGACGAGGAGCAGCGGTTCGGGGTGGAACATAAAGAGAGGCTGAAAAAGCTGCGTTGGAACGTTGACGTTCTTACGATGACGGCGACGCCGATACCGCGGACGCTGCATATGTCAATGTTAGGGCTGCGCGATATAAGCTCGCTGGCGACGCCGCCATTAGACAGGCGGAGTATAGTAACGAACGTGACGGCTTATAATAACGAGCTTATCAGAAAAGCGATTTTGCGTGAGCTGAACCGTCAGGGGCAGGTATTTTTTGTGCATAACAGGGTCAGGACGATTGAAAAAAAGGCGTGGGAAGTTCAGCAGCTTGTCGGAGAGGCGAAGGTGGCGGTGGCGCACGGGCAGATGACCAAGAGCGAACTCGAGAAAGCGATGATAGATTTTGTGACGGGGGTGACGGACGTTCTTGTCTGCACGACGATTATCGAATCGGGGCTGGATATTCCGAATGCCAATACGATTGTTATAGATAATGCAGACAGGTTCGGCTTAGCTGAGCTGCATCAATTGCGCGGGAGGGTCGGCAGGTATAAACATCGGGCGTATGCATATATGATGCTGCCGGCGAAGAGGACGATTACGCCGGTGGCGGGGAGGCGTTTGAAAGCGATTGAGGAATATTCGCATTTGGGTGCGGGCTTTCGAATAGCGCTGCGTGATTTGGAGATTCGCGGTGCGGGCAATATATTAGGGGCGGAACAATCGGGCCATATCCAGCTGGTCGGATACCAGATGTATTGTGAGCTTCTGGCCGACGCCGTTAGAAAAATGAAGAACGAGCCGGTTGAATCGATACCAACGGCGGTCCTTGATTTGGGATTTGCAACGTATGTACCGAAAAATTATATACCATTAGACAGAGGGAGGATGGATGCTTACCGCAAAATTGCAGTTGCGAAAAATGATGAAGAGTTAAAACAAATCGGCAGTGAGTTAGCTGATATTTATGGGCCGATGCCGGATGAGGTTAAATTACTGCTGGGGTTAGCGGAGCTTAGAATCAAGGCAGGGAAATGTCATATAAAGAGCATTGTTACATCGGGGTCGAATCTGGTGTTTTCGTTCGAGCGGGATTTGAAAGAGCAGGCAGATTCTTTGTTTGCGAAGGTTGCAGGGACAGTTAAAATAGCTGATGCGAAGACGGTTTATCTGCGATTGGGCAAGAACTATTTTGAGCCGAGGACGCTGATG
>CAYXPG010000044.1:4962-12175 GCA_964467205.1 uncultured Pirellulales bacterium
TATTTTGAGCCGAGGACGCTGATGGGTGTTCTGCGGAAAATTTTTAGACACGAATTAACACAGATGAAATGAGAGACAAAAAGCAAGACGTCAAATTAAGATGATACTGTTTAATGACGGGCGTGTAGAATTTGTAAGAGACGGGGAGTTTAAGAAGTTGAAATGGTAGTTCGAGTAAGATACAATGCGGCTTTGAATTAATAAAGGTAATTTGGAGAAACAGGCGATGCGTAAGGTTGCTTTTTTGGGCGTGTGTGTAATTTTATTGTTCGGCGGCTGCGGCGTCGGGGCCAAGAAGCCGAGATTCAGCAAAGAAGAACTTTCAAAGATTCCTCTTGCTCAAAGAGACGGTTTTCCGGAAGCAACAGGTGGTTTTGTTCTGGTGGTTGGGGGTGAGGCAATAACATCCGACGAAATAGTTGGGCCTTTAGCGGAATATTTCAGGCCGGCCGCGCAAACAAGTGACCTGTATCAGTTCAAAGCAAATGCAGGGGGTCAGCTTAAGCAACTTGTTTTAGCAAAAGTTACAAATATTCTGCTCTATAACGAGGCCAAAAAGCATTTGGGCGAGAATATCGACGAGGCACTGGAAAAAGCGGTAGAGGCGGAAGTTCGGAGATTTATTGTAAGCTTCGAGGGAGATTATGCCAGGGCTGAGAAGGCCCTAAAAGAGATGGGTATGGACTGGGCCGGCTTTAAGGAATATAAGAGAAAGGAGATTGTCAACCAATCTTATATAGCATCACAACTGCCTGATGAGGAGCCAGTTACCTACGGCGAATTGATGGGTCGCTATAATGAAATGAAAGAAAAGGTTTACTCTATGCCGGCGACTATAACGTTTCGGCTGATTGATATTGATTCGGCGAAGCTGGAGGCAGCAGGTGCAGACCAGGGGCGTCTGGATAAGGCAAAAGAGCTTGCGATGGAACTTCGTCTTGCGATAGTAATGGGAGAGGATTTTGGTGAGGTGGCCAAAAAACACTCGCATGGACACCGGGCGATGTTTGGCGGATTGTGGAAGCCGTTGCGGCCGAGCTCTTTGGCTGAGCCGTATGATGTCCTTGCCGCCGAAGCTGAAAAAATGCAGCCTGGCCAGATTGCCGGGCCAATAGAGTCAGGTGGACATATCTTCATAATGAAACTGGAGGAGAAACAGGTAACAAACGCCGAGCCGTTTGAAAAGGTTCAGAAAGAAATAGAACAGACTATCGAACTGGAGAGACGAAAAAAAGCGGTCGATGAACTTGAGACAAAACTGCTGCAGCAGGCGGCGTTGAGTAATGTTGATGCATTTATAGATTTCTGCCTGGAAGAAATCTACCGAATAACTAACCGGTGAGCGGTAATATGGTAATTGGTGAGTGGTAAGTATTCGACCCATTATCAATTGGGATTGAGAGATGGAAATAATAGCGCACGGTATAGACCTTGTGGATTTTGGCCGAATAGAGGAAATGATAAGCCGTCACGGTGAGCGTTTCTTAGAGAGGATTTTTACGGCGGCCGAGCAGGCGTATGCCGAGTCGAATAAAAACTCGGTAGAAAAGCTTGCCGGTCGATTTGCGGCAAAAGAAGCAATTCTGAAACTGGTGGGCACCGGCTGGCGTGGTAAAATCGCCTGGACCGATATCGAGATAGTGAATAATGCCGCCGGTCAGCCGGAGGTTACCCTTGTGGGGGAGGTGGAAGAAATCGCCAACAGACTTGGGATTAAACATATAAGCATAAGCATTACCCACACGGCAAATTTCGCAATTGCATCGGCGGTGGCGCTGGCAGAAAAAAGAAAATAGCCACGAAGGCACAAAGTCACAAAGAAAGCAAAAGTAACTAAAGTGGCCTGTCGTTGCTGGATTGTCTCCAATTCCAATCTCTCAAAGCGCATAACATTGCGGCTCACCCTCGCGAAACCCGCCGTGGGTTTCGCGTAAGGATCAGACGGTGATTCATCGCTTTTTCAGTTTAGCGTTTGGCCGGAGCAGATGCATGAAAGCTTCTCTGTCTGCCCTGTCAATCGCAGCTTGCTTCCGCCACCGATCCATCAGTGAGCACCACGCATCGGTCTGTGTAAGGGCATTGAAACAGTCAACGGGGAGATGTCCTTTAAGGTCGTTTAGCGCGTAACATACAATCTGATGACCACCATTGGGGTTCCCAGGGTCTATGTGATCGACGGCAGGGTAGAGAGGGTGACAACCCTTCCCGCCGGTGACCGGAGTGCCTTCGCTTGTGTCAAATATCATCTCCACGCCAGAGAGGGCGCACTTGCATTCTTGTTGAATCAGAAGTGAACGTAGGGTGGGCTTCGCCACACCCTGGCGCCCTTTTGATGCCCATTTCTCCTGCATGTTGATTCAGTTCCATTTCACTTCACCTAACAATTGTTTGTATGGTTTTCGTATAAGAAGCCAAACTTAGCAAGTTCTGCAATATTTTATCAAGATGTTATGGTAACGCAGCGGTCAGCTTGCCACTTGCAAGGCGTCTTGGGCTTCGCGAGGCAGCTCAACAAGAATGAAGTAGGACTCAGGATACAGGTAGTCCTCCCCGGACTCGTCAACGATTCTCAGGTATCCTTCCTTTGCTGCCTCATCGTCCGGCAGGACTCTGTAAATCTTACGCTTTTCCAAATCCTCACATTCCTTGTTCTCTATGCAAAGCGCAAATGACTGTTCTTTGCTTTCTTTAGCCATAATTTTAATCCAGTAATCTTTTGATTTTCAACTTCTTTCTGCCTATGCCATGGGCTTCGTACCAGTGAATCTCAGCATTGCGGATACTTCCACTCTGAAGGCGGACTTTAGCAATCCCTTTAAGTTTTCGCCATTTAGCGGAGCCATATTGTTTACGAAGCCGCATAATATCTCTGATTCTCCCGCTTACGGCTATCGTTTCGATACTCTCAATCTCACCTATTATTTCAAAATGCATACCAAATCCTTCATTCTGATACCATTATTAGAGAAATGACATCAGTTGTCAAGATAATAAATACGCATCACGATTGATTAAAAAGCTCAAAAAGCTATACTGGCTAAAAGCGTCTGACGAAAAAGAGTATTTTACCGTTGTCATTCCGTGCTTGACATGGAATCCATATCTTTTCCTGGATTCCTGCTTCCGCAGGAATGACATTGGGTCATTTTGTTAGAATAAATATGTCCATCGGAACAAAAACAAATGAATTTGATTGCATTGTTATAGGTGGGGGTCACGCCGGTGTCGAAGCGGCTAACGCTGCGGCGAAGATAGGCGCCAAGACCTGCCTTATAACCATTAGCAAAGACACGATAGCAGCGATGAGCTGCAATCCGGCAGTTGGGGGGCTGGCAAAAGGACAAATAGCTCGCGAAGTCGATGCGCTGGGCGGACTGATGGGTCTTGCGATAGATGCGACGGGGATTCAGTTCAGGATGCTGAACCGCTCGAAGGGCCCGGCCGTTCAGTCGCCTCGTGCCCAGGCCGACAGGTACAAATATCAAAAATGGATGGAGAGGACGCTTGAGGAGACAGAAAATCTAAGCATTGTCGAAGCTATAGCGACCGAGATAATCACAGAAGATAACAGGGTGCGGGGTGTGGGCTGCAAAGACGGCTCGGTATATTGCGGGCAGACGGTTGTTGTAACAACGGGGACATTTCTGGGGGGCCTGATGTATATGGGCAGAAAGAAATGGGTCGGCGGCAGAATTGGTGAGCCGGCAAGTGTGGGACTTTCAGAGAGTCTGAGACGAATAGGACTGGAACTTGGGCGGATGGCAACCGATACGACGCCGAGATTAGATGCAGCAACAGTTGACTTTGACAAGTTAGAGATACAGTTAGGCGATGAGGAGCCGGCGCCTTTTTCGTTTATGACTGAGAAAATAGGGCGGCCGCAGGTGCCCTGCTGGATTACCTATACCAATGAAAAGATACACAAGCTGCTGACTGATAACCTGCACCGTGCCCCGCTTTCATCGGGTCAAATAGAGGGCACCGACCCGCGTTACTGTCCGAGTATCGAAGGCAAGGTCGTCAGGTTTGCAGATAAAAAGCAGCACAGGATTTTTTTAGAGCCGGAAGAAGAAAGTATCAGGACAATTTACTGCAACGGCATTTTTACGTCTATGCCTAAAGACGTTCAGGAAGAGATGCTGAAGCTGCTGGCAGGGACGGAGAAGGCCCGGATTGTTGTGTATGGCTATGCGATTGAATATGATTATTGTCCTCCGATTCAGCTTACGAGCAGTCTTGAGACCAAAAAGATATCGGGTCTTTTTTTGGCGGGCCAGATTAACGGCACGAGCGGTTACGAGGAAGCGGCCGGTCAGGGCATTATCGCAGGAATTAATGCGGCCCGAAAACTTCAAAATGCTGAACCGGTTGTGCTCGGCAGAGACCAGGCCTATATCGGGGTGCTGATAGATGATTTGCTTACAAAGGGGTGTGACGAACCTTATCGGATGTTCACGTCACGAGCAGAGTATCGATTGTCGCTGAGGGCCGATAACGCAGACAGGAGATTGACGCAAATCGGCAAATCGGTCGGGCTTGTGGAGCGGAAGCGGTGGGTGAAGTACCAAAACAAACTCAAAAACATTGATGAACTCAAGAGCTATCTGCAAAGTGCCCGCTCAAACGGTCTGAGCTTATGGGACCAACTTCACCAGCCGGGAAATATTATTGCCGACAGCTTGGCAGATAATGACTATGTTCAAGAGAAGGGTTTTGGTAAAGAGGTACTTGATGGGGCGATAATCGATGCCAAATATGAGGGATATCTGGCAAAACAGCAGCGGTTGGTGGCTGGTTTTAAGAGTCTGGAAAATAAGAAGATACCGCTGGGGCTGGATTATAGTCGAATTGAGCATCTTCGTGCCGAGGCGAAGGAGAAATTGTCGGCCTTTGGGCCGGGCACGCTCGCCCAGGCCGGTCGAATAAGCGGTATCACTCCGGCCGACGTCACAGTGATTCAGATTCATTTGAAAAAATACTATGCGTGAGGGACGCTTAAAATTTTCTAAAAAACCTTGACACCCTAAAATAACGGTTGTAGATTGCATTTTAAGCAAAGGGAACAATGGGCTTAAGTGACAGATTTTTGCCGTATACCTTAAAATGAAAGGGGGAACAAAATGGCAAAGAGAAAAAAAGTCACGAAAAGGAGAAAAGCCGTAAAGAAGAAACCCGCAAAAAGAAAAAAACTCAAAAAAGGTGCGTGGACGTCGGCCGATATCAAGCTGCTCAAAAAGCTATTCGGGAACAATCCCACGGCAATGATAGCTGCTGAGCTTGGTCGTCCCAAAGATGCCGTGAAAAAGAAGGCCTCGAGGATGGGACTTCGCAAGTCGAAGAGATATATGAAGTCCCTCGGCAGGACATAAATTGCGGTTATGGTTCTGCGGGAAAAGCGGAAACAGCGGAATATAATTGCTCATTTTTACAGCAGTTGTTTTTGCTTGATTTTGGCTTAAACCCAAGCCGGTGGGATGTGGCAAACCCGGGAACCAATGTTGTTACAAGAGAGTGCGGGATCGCAAAAATAAGAAGTTGATATGGAAATTTGATCATGAAAGCCCAGACCGTTCAGGTCCGGCTACTGGAAGTTTCCTAGGTCTGTGTCGGTATCACTGGTGTAATCTGTGCTGCCACTTTCGTGACGATGTGTTTTAAGTCTATATAGAGGTAAAGGGGTGTCCGCCATGGTAAAAATCAAGCCACTCTTCGCGATGTTGATGCTAATATGTTGTATGTTCCTACAAACAAATTGTGATCGTCGGCCTAAGACCTTTCCCCACGAACTAACACCGGAAGGTCCAGAACCTGTGGGGTGGGAGTATGTTGAGGCGGACGACACGACAGAGATCACTCTTGCTTCGGGTAAAAAGCTCTTCCTGCACGGGCGCTTTGATGTACGTTCCACTCTTTGGGGAGAACACTCCTTGGTCTATTGTACTCGCCCTCATTGGAAGGTGTTAGAGGTTGGCGACAAGCATGGCTGGTGGCTTTTTGTGCAGCGTTTACGGGCGTGGTCAGTGAAGAGCGGACCAAGCTTGTCTGTTGATGGAAAGACTTGTTTTCTCTGGCTGGACATCGAAAAACAACTTACCGCTATCGATGTTTCCTCCGGTAAGATGCGAACGCTGACCCATCTACCTACGAAGACGATGAATTACAAGGCGGACAGACGATTGGATCCGGGACCTGTATGGAGGGACAAGGGTGTCGTCCACGATGCCGAGCGGAACCGCGTACTCTTCCTCATTCAGAAAAGACCGCTGTATTTACCCTGGCTATTGCCTCTAGGCGGGCGATACCAGATTGTTGCTGTAGATCTTGACAGTGGGCGGATGCAGGCTCTGAGCGGCTCACGGAAGTTGAAGGGAGGAGTTCGCTGTTGGGATCTATCTCTGAAGCGAGGGGAATTGTACATCAAAATGGAAAAGGGAGGGCCGCAGGTTCGCACGCTTGAAGGCCAACTGCTACGCACACTGCCCACACCAAAGGGAGGAGTCTGGTCAATGTGGCTTTCACCCGATGAACAGACGCTGCTTCTAGAAGGCTGGGATGGTGGCTTTGCTCTAATCGACTTGGAAAAAAATCAGATGAGCGATGGCCCATCCCACGGCCATTCCGCTGTGTGGTCTCCGGACGGGCGCACTATCGCCTACCTCGACCGCTGGCAATTGTGGCTCTATAACGTGGCAACTCGCACATCCTCCCTGCTTGCTTCGCGCGAACCGACCCACTTAGAAAGAGGTCCTGGGTATTGGGAGCGACCGGCGTGGTCACCAGATGGCAACATGCTTGCTGCTAACATAGGTGGCGATTATCCAACAGACTCGAAACAACTTGATGCCCCGACTTTAATCATTGGTCTGAAAGACCACACCGCCATGGTTTTTCCAGATTACATAAACCAAATACTGTGGGTACCTCATCCCAATGCCTTTCAAGAAATAAATAAGGAATAAGAAGGGAACAGAGACGTGTTTTTGCTGGTGTGCCGCTTCTGCTCAGGCAAAAATGAGGATTATTACTATGCTCACGACCATTTATACAGCCCGGTGGCCTTAATTGACCAAAGCGACGGGGGTCTTTGTCTGTCCTGAAATAAGAACAGTGGGAGAAAGCAGTTCAGGGCGGAAAGCTATAAAATCAGCAGGAGGGTATCTATCAAAGCAGGAAGAAGAGTATTCAAGCCCTCTCCAAACTCCTGCCGTAATAC
>CAYXPG010000045.1:0-12147 GCA_964467205.1 uncultured Pirellulales bacterium
AAAGTTTATAAACACCGTTACGGCTTTTGCCTCGAGACCCAGCATTTCCCGGATTCGCCGAACAAACCTGATTTCCCCTCGGTAATTCTCAATCCGGGACAGAAATATACGCACATTACCGTTCACAGGTTCTATGCCCGGTAGACTTGAGCAAAATCTTTTGGATAAACATTACTTGCGTAAACACAGCAAAGATGCTTATTATGGCCAGGACTAATTTTAGATTCTTTAACTGTTTTTATGTGGGCTTATAGTTTGTGTATATATTAGGCTATGACATTGGTAGTTCTTCTGTAAAAGCCACTTTAATGGAGGCTGAAAGTGGCAGGGCGGTCGAATCGGCTGCTTCCCCAAAAAAGGAGATGGAGATAATTGCACCAGCCCCCGGCTGGGCCGAGCAGGACCCCGAAATTTGGTGGAAGAACGTCAGGCAGGCAACAGCCCGGATTAAATCCGCCGTTTCCTTTGACCCCGCCGACATCCAGGCAATAGGAATATCTTACCAGATGCATGGACTGGTTATAATCGACAGAAACCGGCAGGTACTCAGACCGGCGATAATCTGGTGTGACAGCAGGGCGGTTGAAATTGGCAATCAGGCGGCTCAGGAAATTGGACAGGAAAAGTGCCTTGAGCATCTACTTAACTCACCCGGCAACTTTACCGCCTCGAAACTAAAATGGGTTATGGAAAATGAGCCTAAGCTATACAGCAAAATATATAAGGAAATGCTGCCCGGCGATTACATCGCTATGCGAATGACAGGACAAATAAAAACCACTCCTTCCGGATTGTCGGAAGCTATTATGTGGGATTTTCAAAAACAGCAACTGGCCGAACTGATTCTCGATTACTATGGCATTGACGGGGAGATAATTCCTGACGTTGTGCCGACCTTTTCGATTCAGGGTGAGCTGACCAGAGAAGCAGCCAATGAATTGGGGTTAAAAGCAGGAGTAAAAATAGCATACAGGGCCGGCGACCAGCCGAACAATGCTTTCTCTCTAAATGTTTTAAATCCCGGCGAGATAGCTGCTACAGCCGGAACCTCGGGCGTGGTTTATGGAATCAGCGATAAGCCCAATTATGACAGCAAATCAAGAGTCAATACTTTTGTACATGTAAATCACACCCCCGACCTGCCGAGATACGGCGTGCTGTTGTGTCTTAATGGCGCAGGAATTTTGAATAGTTGGTTGCGCCACAATATTGCTGAAACCTTGACTTATACTCAGATGAATGAGTTGGCGGAGCAGGCCCCGATTGGCTGCGACCAACTTGTAATTCTGCCTTATGGCAACGGTGCTGAAAGAACGCTGGACAATACAAATATTGGTGCGATTGTTCAGGGTTTAAACTTTAATACTCATAACAGAGCGCATCTGCTAAGGGCCGCCCAGGAGGGTATTGTCTTTGCATTGAATTACGGCCTGGGGATAATGCAGAATATGTCTGTACAGGTAAAGACCGTTCGGGCCGGTAATGCGAATATGTTTTTAAGTGCCTTGTTCTGCAGGGCCTTTGCAACCGTTACCGACTCTGTCGTAGAGTTGTATAACACCGATGGTTCACACGGTGCCGCAAGAGGGGCCGGTATCGGAGCGGGAATTTACAAAAACTACAAAGATGCCTTCGTTGGATTGGAATGTGAAAGCATAATTGAACCGGATAAAAATATCGAGCCGGCTTACAGAGACGCTTACGAAAAATGGCTGAATGCCCTCAAACAAACTTTAAGCAGGAGAAATGAAAATGAATAAAACAACTTTTGGAGTAATTGTTGGAAACAGAGGCTTTTTCCCTGACGTACTGGCAAAGCAGGGACGCAAAAACATACTTGAGGTGCTCAGAAAAAATGGCTTCGGCGTTGTGGCCTTATCAATGCAGCAGACCAAATATGGTGCGATTGAGACCTTTGCCGATGCAAAAAAGTGTGCAGCGCTTTTTGCACAAAAGGCCGACCTGATTGACGGCATAATTGTTACCCTCCCGAATTTCGGCGATGAAAAAGGCGTCGCAGAGACTATCAAACGCTCAGGCCTTAATGTGCCGGTTTTAATTCACGCCGAGCCCGACATCGCCGATAAAATGACCCTGACAGACAGGCGGGATTCTTTCTGCGGAAAAATCAGTGTCTGCAATAATCTTCGACAGGCCGGCATCTCATACACCCTCACAACTTCACACACCCTGAAGGTTACATCCGCCCAGTTCCGGAAGGAATTGGATGATTTCGCTTCGGTGTGCAGAATTGTTAAAGGCCTCAAAAATCCAAGGTTTGGTGCTATTGGCGCCCGCACCGGCGCATTCAATACCGTGCGCTACAGTGAAAAAATCCTCGAGCTTTCGGGCATCACGGTCGAGACTATAGATTTATCTGAAATACTTGGGGCGGTTGCGCTGCTTGGAGATAACGACAGGGCGGTTAAGAGAAAATTAAACGCTGTTAAGACATACATTCCAACCCGGTCGGTTCCGCCGGATAAGCTTCTGAAAATGGCCAAATTCGGTTATGTAGTGGATAGATGGGTCAGGGAAATGTCACTTGACGGCACGGCTCTTCAGTGCTGGACCGCACTTGAGGAATTCTTTGGAATAGTCCCCTGCGCCCTTATGAGTATGATGAGCGAGTCACTTCTCCCCAGCGCCTGCGAAGTCGATATTACAGGTTTGTTAGCGATGTACATCCTGCAATTGGCTTCCGGCACGCCAAGCGCGCTTCTGGACTGGAACAATAACTACGGCTCCGACCCTGACAAATGTGTCTGTTTCCATTGCAGCAATCTGCCGAAGTCATTCTTTAAAACTGCAAAGATGGATTATCAGCTAATTATCGCCTCTGCAGTGGGCAAAGACAATACTTACGGCACTGTCGTTGGCAGGATAGCCGCCGCAAAAACCACCTTCTGCAGAACCACTACCGATGATGCCGCCGGTGTTATAGGGGCTTATGTAGGCCAGGGTGAATTTACTAATGACAAGCTCGATACTTTCGGTGGTTACGGCGTTATGAAAATCCCCAATTTGCAGCTTCTTTTACAGTATATCTGCAGGGCCGGTTTTGAGCATCACGTTGCCGCAAACATTTCCCAAAAAGCTGATGCAATTGCCGAAGCACTTGATAATTATATGGGCTGGGAGGTTTATCGGCATCGATAAAATGTAAATGCTGCCGCCAACCTTAACCGGATTTTTATACTTGCTCCATATTGCTGAATAAAGCGGCCTCGAAACATATCCGACAAATATTAAAATGATGATTTTTTTACAACAACTTACTCCCGCCCTTTGATGCGGCATTCTATCGGACGTCGAAAATTTGTCGAATTAACCCCGTCAGTTGATTTGATTGGCCCCCAATTATTATTTATATTTTATTATGTGGCTTCTTTGGAGAGTTTGTACGCCTCTGAGAGATTTTTACCATCGAAAAAGAAGAGGAAAACAGGTACTTGTATAAAAGGTTAATAATTAAGCTTTATTATTATGGTTAAAAAATCTATCATTCTTGGCTTAATCCTGTTGCTCGGCGGTACCGCTGTATTTAGCCTGGTCACTGTCACCAGGAGAAAACAGCACGAACAGGCTGCCTACTATCAGTCAAAATATGCCGCCGAATATGACGATTATATGAGAAAATATAACCACTGGCTGCAATCGGACCCGCAACAGCGTACCGAATTGCCCTGGGGCATTGACGAATATGGCCAAACAAAACCTAAAGCTTCACTGTTGGTAGAGCAGCAGGAAAGACTTAAAGCCGACCTGGATAAACTTGCCGCCGGCGAAACTGATACTTATCCCTTCGCTGATTTCCTTTACGGCAAAGACTGGCAGAAGAAATTACAAAAATATAAAACGCAAAAAGAGATAAGCGATTTGTTCTACACCGTCTCCATTGTCTCTATGCTGGTTGGAGCAGTGATTCTAACTTCGTATTTGTTACTGCGGTCGGCCCGGTTGCTTATTAGAGGTTTTACTTATATGAAGAAACTTTGCACCGATTTTTTCAAACAGAGTAAGCAGGCCTCTGATATTCCGCCTGCAGAAACCCGGAATAAAGAGAGCGAAGAAATTTCACAGCAGCGGCAAAAACCATCCAGACCACAAGCTCAGCTTAAAAAACATTCGAAAGTTCTTGTAGATTCCGGCTGGCAAAATGCCGAAAAAGATAATACCGGCTTGAATGAACCGCCTCAATCACAGACAGACCTTCCCGTGCCAAACAAAACCTGTTCAAATAACTCATCTAAAAATGCCGGTATAATGGCTCGGCTGTTCTCTTATGACAAGTCGGTCGAATTGCAGGATTCCTCAGACTCTCATGAAATTCAAAGCACTTTGAAAACCGAAGGTTCAATTCAAGCACAGACTGAGAATATGGAGAAGCATATCGCCGAATTCAGGCAGATGGCCCAGACTATTCAGCAAACCGCATGTGAGCATTCCGAACCGCTTAATAATACTCTCAAAGAGCTCGCCCAGCAGGTCTCTGCCATTCGGGAATATGCCTCACAGCAGCAGCATAGGGTTAGCAAGTTACAGGATGGATATGACTGGAATATAATCAGAACTTTTTGTCTTAGAATTATTCATTGTATTGATAATCTCGAAAACCGTATCGAGCGTATGACAAAGCAGAATATTGAAACCAGCGACCTTAAAGAGGTAAGAGACGAATTGATTTTTGCTCTTGAGTCCAGCGGCGTCGAACGATTTGAGCCGGAAATCAACAGTGATTACCACCGCCAGCAAAAAAAGGCCGAAGCCGTCAAGGACAGAGAGCTCGCCGACGACCCCAATCTCAAAGGCAAAATCGCAAAAGTGCTCAGGCAGGGTTATCAATTCGTTATTGATGAAATGAATTTCAAAGTTGTACGCACGGCTCAGGTAAAACTGTTTGGATAAGTTCGTTAAATGAAGGGACCCCATTTTGGCTCTGCCACAGGTGCAATAAGTCGCAAAATGGGAACCCAAGGAGATATAAAATGACCAACATTGTGGGTATAGACCTTGGAACAACATTCTCGTCACTGGCGATTCTCAATGCTATCGGAAAACCAGAGATAATTCCGAACGCCGATGGTGAAAGACTCACGCCTTCTGCAATCTTCTTTGATGAGGAAGACGCCGAATTGATTAGGGTCGGTATTGAAGCAATCAATTCACGTCGTCTCAATGCCGAAAGGGCTGTCCGATGGATAAAACGCCATATGGGTGATGCAGACTATCACAGAACCATTGATAACAAGGACTGGACACCTGAAGAGTTATCGGCCTTGATACTGAAAAAGCTCAGGCAGGAGTGTTCTGTAGAACATGGCGAAATCACCGATGCCGTTATTTCAGTACCTGCTCACTTCGACGAAGTTCGAAGAAAAGCAACGATGGACGCCGGAACTTTGGCCGGCCTTAACGTAATTGCAATTGTAAATGAACCTGTCGCCGCAGCCCTCTATTATGCCACCACGCGTAAAGTTTCTGGAAAGGTACTCGTTTATGACCTTGGCGGTGGAACCTTCGATGTAACAATAATAAGTGTCGAGGACCACCAAATGAACATCATTTGTTCACAGGGCGACCATGCACTTGGTGGTATCGATTTCGACAGAGAAATTTTGGCATTATTGGAGCAGAGCTACAAAGATAAGTTCAATACAGAGTTGATTAATTCGGATGAGGACAGAGCGAAGTATGAAGATGAAGCCGAAGACATTAAAAAGACGTTGTCAAGACGTCGGATTGCAAAAAAAATGCTCTATGGGCCGGCGGGAAGTATGAGAATGGAAATCTCTCGTGAGATGTTTGAACAGACCGTCTCTTCACTGATGTCCCGCATAGATATTCTCCTTGAAGTCGCTCTTGAGGAAGCGGATATCAAACCTTCCGAAATCGATAAAGTCCTCCTCGTGGGCGGCAGCAGTCGAATTCCGTTAGTCCGGCAGCAACTTAAAAAAATGTTTGGCTCTGCACCTGAAACAACGGTTAATGTTGATGAGTGTGTTGCGCTTGGTGCCGCTTTACATGCCGGCCTGACAATGCTAAGAGAAAAACCTGAACAAGTACCGGCAGGAATCTCCGGCGGACTCGGCAATATTAACCTCGTCGACGTTTGCAATCATAGTTATGGTACTATTTGTGCTCCTATTGATAAAGAAACCGGAAAACGAATAATTGAAAATCGTATCATCCTCAAAAAGAATACTCCTTTGCCCTGCCAGGACTCGCAGATGTTCTATACCGTCTCCAAAGGACAGACAGAACTCGAAGTAACCATAACACAGGGCGAAGATAACGCACCGGAGTATGTAAATAAGATTGCTACAAATAAACTTAAGCTCCCGCCGAACAGACCGGCCAAGTGTCCTGTTAAGGTCACTTACAGCTACGATTTAAACCAAAGAATGCAATGCAGCTTCGAGGATGTCGAGTCCGGACAGGCCCTTGAAGTTGACCTCCGGTTAGGACAAAATGACCAAATGTCTCAGTGCGATGCGAAACAGAAGAAAGCCGACCGGTTGAAGTCCTTTAAAGTTGAATAGTATTTTCCACAGGCATAGATATGGAAAAACTTTTGGTTACAACCTTGCTTTCCTGGCTTGAAAGCTTCAAATTTCCATTGTTATGCCGAAAAATCGGTATTAAGGTTCCGGACCTTTCTGCTCAAGCCGACTTGAATGGTTTTAATTGTCGCGTCCAACTGACCAGGCAACAAAAGAACGGTTCTGTTGCTGATGTGCTCTCTGTGGAAATTTGCGGCTCAATTCACGCCCCGGACAATGGACACTATACAACTGTCAGGATTCTCGTAACAGACATAACTGATGGCTTCTCAACTCCTGAGCCGGTGCACTCCAGCGTCAAAAAGTGGCAGCAGCCGGACTCGCAGAACTTTTGTTACAACGCCGACCTCGGAAAACTTCCTCACGAAGAAAATACTTTGGCTAACTGGCTCACTGTGGCTAAACTGCACGGTGACTGGCTGAAATTGCCTCACAAAGGCAAAAGAATACTGAAGTTTAGCACCTCGATACTATCGGCCGCCGGCGGGCAGGAACTCGCCTCCGGAAATTGTACTTTCACTTATGAGAATTCCACCTTTGCTCATATCGACCCGCAGGAAAATATCAAACGAACGAAAACTCTCGCAGTGGCTCTGGCCTTTGCCGTCAGTGCCGCCGACAATAAGCTGTACGACTGCGAGGTCGAGCTTATAAAAAACTGGGCAAGAAATAATGTGGCTCTTTCTAAAACCACTAAAAAAGAGCGGCGCCGGCTCGAAAAGGCGTTGAAAGAAACCGTTGTTTTTTTCCGCAATGGCAACCAAATCAACTGTTATAACATTTGTAAAGAAGTTGTCGAAATAGCACCTGTTGCTGACCGCTATGACATTTTGGGCCTTTGCATTAAAGTAGCGGCCGCTAACGGAACAGCAACCGTTGAAGAGTTGAATCTTTTGAAAAACCTGGCTCACTGGCTCGAAATCGATACCAACAGGTTCCGGCAGATGATGGAAAAAATCCTGCCGGCTGATATGCACCAAATTGAAGATTTGGAAGTTGTACTTGGCGTAACTTCCGATATGAGCAAAAAACAGACTCGGCGCCATCTGAATAATGAGTATCGAAAATGGAATTCCAGAGTAACCAACTTAAACCCCAAAATTCAGAGTCAGGCCGATTATATGCTCAGGTTCATCGCAGAGGCAAGAAGAGCATACGCAGGTTAAACACCTCAAATTGTCATCCCATTGACAACGAAAAAATCTCTTACCACCAGCATGCTTGGGGCCGGTTAAGATTGCATTCAAGCCAGTTATCGGCCAACTCGGCAAAATCAAACCAGTCAACCTGGCAGTTACCATTAACATCACCGGCTATCTTTGATATACACTCTGCAGCTTCAGGACCGTCAAGTATCGTAAAGTATATACTCCAGCCTCCGTCACGAGCGTCCTGCCAGACTACCACATTACCGCTTACGGCAGGTTTAATCTGGTCGTAAGAATTATCGGTGATTTGAAATTCCTGCCGGGTAGTCAGATTGTAACCGTATATGTCCCAGTCGCCGTTTCGGTCGTCCTGCCAGACGATTAAGTTTTCGCTGACATCGGGATTTTCCTGAGAATACTCATTGTTGCAGACTGCAAATTCGACCGGATTATAAAAGTCGCTGATATCGGCTGCGTAAATGTCCCGGTCCCCAAAGTACATATCCTGCCAAACTACGGTATTTGCATAAACAGCAGCGAATTGCTGGTCGTTCGCATCGTCACAAATCCCGAGTTCTGCTGGTTTGTTTCTTAGCCAGATATCGGTGGCGAAAATGTCCTCATTGCCGGCAGTATCGTCCTGCCATACCACTGTGTTTCTGTAGATGGCAGGAGCACGTTGGTGGTAGTAATAAAAAGCAATAATGAATTCTACGAAGTTGCAGGGGTCGGTGATGTCACAGCCGCGAATATCGAAATCCGAATCGTTGCCATCCTGCCATACAATCGTATTGCCGCTAATGGCAGGGGCCTGCTCATTAATATCTATGTAATTGGAAACCCAGAATTTTTGCGGATTGTCCTGGTTGTTGATGTCCGCAGCGCGAATGTCCCAGTCCGTTTCAACATATTCCTGCCAAACAACTGTATTCTCATAAACAGCCGGTGCCTCCTCATTATCAGAGGTTTCGGCAACAGTGAAAACCTGTGGGCTATCTGGGTTGGTTATATCCGCACCGTAGATGTTCCAGTTCCCCGAAACAAATTCCTGCCACACCACGATATCACCATAGATGTCAGCAAGCTCCTGGTCGCCTTCTGCACCTGCCTCTTTCACACCGCAGATAGCATATTCCTGCCACTTGCCCGCCTGAACCGTCGATACCAAAACAACTGCGAAAAGTATGGCGGCCGCCGCTCTTGTCAAGCGCTCCGTCCTCATCGCTCGAGACCTCCTCGCAATCCTTATAGGCCGTTATCTTCGCTGTTTTCGTTTTTGACTTTTTCCAGCAGCTCAAGCAATATTATCGCCGCCTCTGCGTTGTAGGCGTCTAAGCTGGCCTGCTCCAATGGCTCTTTTGCCTCATCGAATTCGCCAACACCGAGCAATTGATACCCCAAAAGGAGTTGAAGGTCGCTGTCAAAGCTGTAAGCCTCGGCTGTTCCCGCAAGCAGCTCGATTTGCTCAAACAGGGTATCATCTTCGGCGTACAACCCGCGAGGGAAAAACACGTCCATCTCGTCACCGCTAAGCTCGCCGAGGGTTTCTCGTAGAGCTTCAGCCGCCTTGGAGTACTGCTCTTGTGCAAAAAGGGCCTGCACATACGCAAAAGGCAAAACTATATCATCGGGTGCCATCTCGATAGCTTCGGCAAAATTCCCTGCCGCTAACTCATAATCACCACCTTCGAATGCTTTGACCGCATCCTCGAACAACTGGTCGGTTTCGGTCTCCTCGGCTGGTTCCTCAGCCGCCTGACGCGCAAGTTTCTCACGAACATCTGCAAACGTATTCTCGTCAACCGGCCGGATAACATTCGTTACCGGGGCGCTTGTTTGTGGAACGGTCTGGTTATTATAGTTGTAGGTGTAGTAGTTGTAAGTATCACCGCCTACTCTGTAGGCCCATGGGTAGTATCCATACCAGTAATATGGGTGGTAGCCGTACCAGTAATATCGAAGATGTCTGTATCCTAAAGGCCAATAGCCGCCGAGACTGACAAAAACGTATCTGCGGTGATGATATGGATAAACATATCGGAACGTAAAATGCGGACCCCATCTGTAGCGGATAATATAGCGGCTTCTCGGCCATACTATCCTGTTGAATATCCTGCCGGGGTAGTGTCCGAACCTGCGGCGGTTACGGTGGATATGCCTTACTGCTTTACGCCCGCCATCTCTAACTCTTCCGCGATGGCTTTCACTTACCAATCCGCTTCTGTCAGTTTCTCCCCTTCGTATCCGCGGACTTGATGAAATGGCTTTCGCTGTACGCGGGCTTGACAGCCTTGCTTTGCGCCTCTCGCTCGAATCTCCCTCATCTGACGTTCTTGAAACTCGCAGCTTGTCCTTAGAAATGCGTTTGGCAATTCTCGCACGGCTTCCCAGCCTGCTCTTATTAGCTTCCCCGGAACGCTTAGTTCTTGTTTCAGTAGTGGTTTTTGTAATACGCCCACTTTTAACGTTATCCCGCGACTGTGCAAGTTTACTTGTGCGACCGCTGTCACTTTTCTTTTTGACCGGGTCCCTGCGGACTTCAGCCGTACGAGTTACCGCTTTCGATGAACTTTTGCTCTTTCGGCTCGATGCAGAGGGCCTGTATTGTATAGTACGAGTTGGTGTAATTACGGCTTTTCTCTGTGTCCCGCCAATAACCGTTTTCACTTTACTTTTGCTTGGACGAACAACCTCAACCGTACGTTTGACACTGCTGGAACGAGATGGACTTCTCCTCGTGTTGAAGCTTAATTGAACCGAACCGCTGCTTTTCCCGGATGCATTGTTTCTGTTGAAATTTAGTCTATTTGGGCTGCGGGTCGCTAAAGAAGACCGGCTTTTTACTATCTTACTGGACTTGGGCTGCGTTCTCGCCGCTTTACGGCTGAAAGTAGCATTATTTGTTGGCCGGCTTACTCTGGACGATTGCCTGCTTCTCGTAACTGTTTTGTTCTTTGGAGTACTGACAGTTTGCGAGACAGATGCTCTGCTTCGGCTGCTGATGGCTCTACCCGTGCTGGCCCTGGAGCTCCTGCTTGATTTGGCAGGGGCCTTGGAAACCGCTTTAGCACTGGTTTTTTGCCCCTTTGACTTGTTCGAGCTGCTCCTGCTTGTCTTGGCGAATGATGGAGCCAAACCAAGGACAAAAATCAGAACCACCAATACAACAACTTTTTTCGCGTTTACCAGCGTAAACATAATACGCCTCCTTTCTCTGGCGGTCTTTCTGGGTCGATAGGCCGGACGGTCTGTTTTCGACCAAACCCGTCAGAAATAAACTGCACCATTTAGGATTACATATCTATTTGGCTCAGAGCCTATATAAACTGGGCCCACTATTTTTAAATACTCTTGTTGAGAACGAGATGTTTGTCTAAATGCGTTATCGCACGGTTCAATACTGTTATTAAAACCTGTTTTTCATTATCAGTTACATTAATTGCTTTGAAAAGCGTCTTAAATCTTTCTCCCCTTTGTTTCTGAATCAGTTCGAATGCTTTTTTGCCCTTGTCTGTTAATTCAACTATGGTTGTTCGCTGATTTTCCGGGCTTATTGTTTTTGTAACCATTTGCTTGTCGCGCCAGAGTCTTGTCACATCTGTCGATATTGTGCTGTCGCTCACATTAGGGTCGGCAGCAGCAATTTGAGAAACACTCAGCCGACCTCGTTCTTGTAGCAGCCCAAGTATCATCACCTCTCGCTCGATTAATACTTCTGAAGAGGATTCATCTTCCTGCTTGGCCTTAAGAAGCCGCATCCTGAAGCTAAGTTCTCGAATTGCTCTCTCAATATCCCGTTCCATTTCAACTCCTTTTCTTAAATCAGTGACTAATTCTATATACTTTTTTACAGCAGAATAGTTCCCTTGTCAAGCATTTTTTTAAATAAATATTTCAAAAACTGGAATATTTACTGCCACAACTATTCGCTTTTTTGTTAGATATGTCGATAAGTCTTTTATTACCAAGGCATTATGTGGACGCAAAACCCGTTTGAGGTGGTAGAAAATTTTGTGTTTTTCAGTGGATTCTTTGGGATGAAAGACTGCTCATATGCGGAAAATTTGCTGTTTGCTTTGCCTTAGTGGGATGGTTCCTATGACAGCCGTTTTGCCAACTCAGCCAGCTTTTTAAGTTCTTGTTCGTCGAATGGCCGGAACAGCTCTTTGGCTTCTCTCACTTGTTCGATGTCCTCACCCGTTAACTCCTCTAATTTTCTGTCGTCGATGATTTTCTGCTGAGGTTGTTTAATGGTTGCTTTTAATTCAGCAGTTTGCCGCTTGAGCTGCTCTTCAGTCTGCTGCTTGAGCTGCTCCTCAGCCTGCTCGCGCTGGACAATTTGTTCCTGCAGCTCTTCATTAGCAGCCGTCAGTTCAGATGCCTTTTCCTCAACCTGTCGTTCAAGTCGTTCTCGATATTCTTTCAGTTCGTCCTCA